>JBFZAB010000083.1:0-4870 GCA_041309285.1 Candidatus Omnitrophota bacterium | reverse complement strand
TTTGTATCTTGCCAATTCCTTCCTGATCACTATCTGGTTGATCCCGGCCAGAGGTTTATCTTTTCTTTATTTATGGCTACGGTTATGTGTACAACCGCCATGCCTATCGCGGCCCGGGTGCTCCATGATCTAGATCTTTCCAAAACCGATTTGGGCTTGCTTATCATGTCGGCCCTTTCGGTAAACGAGCTCATCGGATGGGTAATTTTTACTTTTATTTTGCATTCGATCTACGTCGTGACCAATGCGAAAACGACAAATACCTTTGTGGTTTTTAGCATGATCATTTTATTTATCATTTTATGTTTGAGCATAGGCAGGCGCTTTACAGATTTTTTCGTCAATAAAATAAAGAAGCTTGAATTACCCGAGCCAGGCAGTTCTCTTACCTTTATATGCCTCTTGGGCATATTCTGCGGTTTGGTATTCCAGAAGATAGGCGTAAACGTTTTAATCGGTTTCTTTATCGCCGGCATAATGGCGGGGGAGGCAAAAGCCCTTCCCGAGCGGACCAGGCAGGTAATTTCGCAGATGGTCTATGCTATTTTTGTCCCGCTTTTCTTCGCCGGAATCGGACTCAAATTTGATTTTCTGAAAAATATAGATCTGTTCCTGGTTTTATTTGTGACCGGTATAGGAATCTTAGGTAAATTTCTGGGTGCCTGGCTGGGGGCTAAATTCAGCGGACTTTCTGCAGAAAACTGTACGCCCGTAGCTATCGCGCATACCCCGGGCGGATCAATGGAAATAGTTATAGGCATGATTGCCTTGCAGTACAATCTTATTTCACAATCTGTGTTTGTAGCCATAGTCTGTGGAGCGCTTATTTCTTCGGTTATTCTCGGCCCCTGGCTCAAACATTTTATAAACAAACGCAAGGAAATAAGCTTCTTAGAATTTTTCTCGCGCGGAAGGATTATTCCGCGCCTTAAGGCAACTGACATAAATGGTGCCATAGAAGAACTTTGCACTTTAATTTCCGAACAGGGAAATACCCCGCATACCGAAACCATTTATTCCGCAGTTATTAAGCGGGAAAATAACATGGGCACGGCAATTGAGGAGGGGGTGGCCATTCCTCATGCGCGCCTGACCTCCCTGGTAAGGCCGGTAATTGCTTTTGGCAGGTCCGATACTGGAATAGAATGGAATTCTCCCGACGGAAAGCCTGCGCATTTTATTTTTCTTATACTTACCTCGCGTCAGGATGACTGGTCGCAGCTTCAAATATTACGCATTATCGCCAAAATAATGTCTTCCAAGCAGACACGCAATGCCCTCCTTAAAGCAGAAGGTGTTCATGATATATGGAGCATATTGGAGCATAAATTTTCAAATCACGCTGTAAAAAGAAAAGCCTGAAACGCTCCACCCTTCGTAATGGAATCATCCCGAGTAAAGAAAACAAAATACGCAACCGATAATATAGGCCGTCTGCTAATTAATAAGGGCGGCAGGCTTTATCCCGCCGAGGGTGAGTTTAAGATTGAGAAAAATGATTTAATTTTCGAACCTTCCCGAAAATCGCCGCTTGCAGAGATACTCTCTCTTCCCCAAAGCATAAAGTTTAAAGGTAACTGGCATCTTAACCGAAGCCATAATCTCGAGCTGCATCTAAAAGAAGCGGGAAGTAAGGATATCGGGGGTATCTTAGAGCTAAAAGGAAAGATTTTATCCTGTGAGGCTGATTCCCTTGTCTTTGAGATGCATTGCAGGAAATCCACTGATGAAGACAGGATTTCGCTGCTTTCTTTGAGCGGAAGATGGCAGGCGGATAATAGTAATAATCTTATATTTCTGGTTTCCCGCGATACTGAAGAGGATATCCTTAAACTAAGCGCCGGATGGCAGGTAAACAATAACCACAAACTTGTTTATACTTATGAAAAAGAAGATCTGGTAAGAAAAACCCGGCGGACGGAATATCTCGAATTTGACGGTTACTGGCAGATAAATGGGGAGAAAAGAATTAGCTATAACCTGGACTTAAAGAATAATTCTTTCTTTGAGTTTAGGGCCAGTATAGAAACATTATCTTTACCGGGAAATAAAGGCAAGATTAAATTCCGCCTGGGTGCAGGAGCTAAAAAACAAGCGCGCGAAACCATATTTTCCCTTTTTGGTACCTGGAAGGTAAATGCGAAGGGAAGTATTTCCTTTGAAATTGATTACGGCTCAAAGCATTCATATTCCATGGATTTTACCGCAAGTGTTTATCTCAACCGGTATAATCAATTTATTTTTGAACTAAAAAATAAAGAATATGAGGATTTGGGTATCGCCGTTAAGTTCGAGCACAAATTCCTGAAAAATAATGCCCGCCTGTTTGCCCGCCTTGCAAAACTCGATAAAGAAAAGAGGATTGAAGCAGGTATAAAAATCATCTGGTAAAAATTCCTTGACAAGATAAGCTTGTGTGATAATATAGTTATGAACAGATGTTCATAACTAAGGAGACTACCTTGAGGCCCAAAAAAACAAGATGGATTAAATGCGCGCCGGGGGAGAGGTGCTTTAAGCCGCGCTGCAAGCCGCTTAGTAAACTTGAGGGCGTTTCCTTAAGTCTTGACGAGTTTGAAGCCATTCGTCTTGCGGATCTTGAGGAATTAAAACAAGTAGATGCCGCAAGACTGATGCGCGTATCTCGCCCAACCTTTTCACGCATTGTGGCATTAGCCAGAAAGAAAGTCGCTGATGGTTTAGTAAATATCAAGGCGATCAGGATTGAGGGCGGTTGTTGTCAGATAGTTAACCCTCCGATTCCACTTGGGGCTGATGCTGAGCAAAGTCGAAGTATCAAGGGAAGGAGCAAAAAATGAAGGAGCGAAAGAAGTTTTTATATATTGCAGCGATATTCTTAGGCTGTTTTTATTTGCCCATCGAGAATCTGCGATTTACCAACGCTATTTTTGAGGCCTGAGCGCTTGTTAAGTGGTACGCCAGGGAACACGTGTTGCTTTGTCTTGTCCCAGCGTTTTTTATCGCTGGTGCCATTTCGGTGTTTGTCAGCCAAGCTTCGGTGATGAAGTATTTTGGGGCTAAAGCAAACAAGTTTTTATCATATGGAGTGGCGTCTGTATCCGGGACAATCCTTGCCGTATGTTCATGTACGGTGTTGCCTTTATTCTCCGGCATTTATAAGAGAGGAGCTGGACTCGGGCCTGCGATTGCATTCCTATATTCAGGGCCTGCCATAAATGTTCTGGCGATTATTCTTACAGCACGAATTCTCGGTTGGCAATTAGGACTGGCACGAGCGATAGGCGCAATTGTTTTCAGCATTGTTATTGGCTTATTAATGCACCTTATATTCTTAAAGGAAGAGCGAACGCGTCATGCGAACGGCGACCTTAAATTTGGCGAAGCTAAAGCATCCCGGCCGCTCTGGAAAGATATTGTTTATTTCTTCTCGATGGTCGGAATACTTGTTTTCGCTAACTGGGGCAGACCTTTAGCGGGAGACACAGGGATTTGGAGCTTGATCTTCGTTTCAAAATGGTGGATTACCGGATTTTTCTTAGTGGTTTTAGGGTTTGCTCTATTTAGGTGGTTCAAGAAGGATGAATTAAAGGAATGGACGAGCGCTACATGGGGTTTTGCTCTTCAGATACTGCCGCTTCTTTTAGGAGGAGTTCTCATTTCCGGATTTTTACTTGGCAGGGTTGGCCATGAGGGTATTATTCCTTCACGCTGGGTTGAGATACTGGTCGGCGGCAATTCTTTACGGGCAAATTTCTTTGCCTCAATTGTAGCTGCCTTTATGTATTTTGCCACTCTTACTGAGGTGCCGATTTTGCAGGGTTTAATCGGATCAGGTATGGGCAAGGGGCCTGCCTTAGCGCTGCTTTTAGCAGGACCGGCGTTAAGCTTGCCGAGCATGCTGGTTATACGAGGCATTATTGGCACTAAGAAAACAGTTATATATGTAGCTTTGGTTGTGGTTATTGCGACTATAAGCGGTATGATCTTTGGAGTGATAGTTAAATAACTATGAGTGATAAAAAGCCGTTTTTCTTAGCGAAAACGATTTGATTAGAGTTGAGCAAATTGTGCTTGATCACGACAAGGATGATGCACTTATTTTTGTCAGGGACGTGATCAAAAAAGCTCTTGATAAAGGAAAGGCTTCGCAGGTAAAACGAGAGAAAATTTAGGAGGCGCAAAATGGCCCATTCGACAAGCTCAGGGCCATCCTGAGCGACTGAAAGGAGTTGAAGGATGAAAATCGAGATATTGGGAGTAGGATGTCCTAAATGTAAACAACTTACGGCAAATGCCGAGGCGGCGGTTAAAGAATTGAGCATTCAAGCTGAAATCAGCAAGGTAACGGACATCGATAAAATCACCGAATACGGTGTGATGATGACGCCAGCATTGGTTATTGACGGAACGGTAGTTTCAGCGGGAAAAGTGTTATCTAAAGACGAGATTAAGAAATTGATTTTAAAATAGCACCTCGCGCTTATGTGGAATCGCGCGAGTGCTTGCTAACTACAAGGGGGCGTTAAATGGTTGAAAATAATTGTATGTGTCAGGAGACAGGGGTTTTGATCTTTCCTTGTTCTGGCGGTTCTGACGTAGGGGAATTATCTGACCGTATTGCCCGCAAAATGGCTCAATGCGGGCAGGCGAAAATGTTTTGTCTTGCTGGTATCGGAGCGCATATTCCGGGTATGATCGAATCTACTAAGGCGGCTAATAAATTGATTGCTATTGACGGCTGTCAGGTATTGTGTTCGAAAAAGATCCTTGAGCACGCGGGTTTCACGCCGATTTCATTTAACCTAAAGGATCTTGGCTTTGAGAAGGGTAAAACCCAAATTTTAGAAGACGCCGTAGCAATATTTTCTTCATTAATTTGGGTTTTACC
>JBFZAB010000082.1:0-2676 GCA_041309285.1 Candidatus Omnitrophota bacterium | reverse complement strand
CCAGAGGACTCGACAAAAGGCGGCAGGGCTAAAGAAGATTTAAAACCGGGCAACTCTTCTTTCAGGATAAACGGCGTCCACTGGTTAGAATCCTCCGTATAGCGACAGCAGATATCGCAGCTCAGGCAGATTTTTTCCGGTATCAGATTACTTATTACTATCACAATGAGATTAAGTTATTTACTTTTCTGTGAAGAGAAAATTTTATAACAGGGGAGATATTTTTATGCTATATTATAGAGCCAAATTGATATAAAGTAAACCCTCTATAAATATATCAAGAATATCTAACAGCGGGCAATATGGAAAAGCCGGATATCAAGGACATAGGGGTAGATGAGCTTATTGGTTACCTTGCTTCAATAAATGAGAATCCGTACCGCGCAAAACAGCTGATTACCTGGCTTTATCAAAGGTCAGTTTATGATTTTGGGAAGATGAGCGACTTATCTTTAGAGTTAAGGAAGAAACTGGAAGCGCATTTCTCAGTCAATAAACTGCATTTGGTCGATAAAAAAATATCGGGACTGGATGATACGCGAAAATTCTTATTTAAATTAGAAGATGGTAACCTGATAGAGTCAGTATTGATTCCTAATATCAACCGCCTGACTGCATGCCTCTCGACCCAGGTAGGCTGCAAGTTCAAATGCAGTTTTTGCGCCAGCGGTAAAGCCGGTTTTGTGCGCGACCTTAAACCTTCGGAGATAATCAATCAGCTGCAGTTCATGATTTCCGACGTTTCACCCGCTAAGGTTAATAACGTTGTATTTATGGGGATGGGTGAACCCCTGGATAATTACGCGAATCTCTTAAAGGCAATAAGGATTATAAATTATACGGGTGCCTTTAATATCGGGGCAAGAAAAATAACTATTTCTACCTGCGGATTACCCGGACAAGTAGAAAAGTTATCACAGGAGAATATGCAGTTTGAGCTTTCCGTATCCCTTCATGCCGCGCGTAACGACCTTAGGTCATCCCTTATGCCGGTTAATTCCAGATATCCCTTGAAAGAATTAATTGAATCTTGCAGAAAATATACACTCAAGACTAAGCGTATAGTTACCTTTGAATACATTTTGATCAGCGGAATCAATGACTCTACCTCTGATGCCCGTGACCTGACTCTTTTGTTGCACGGTCTTAGATGTAAGATAAACTTAATCATTTGCAATACGCTTAAAGATTCGTCATTCCTTTGCCCGGAAATGGGCTCTGCGGTCGAGTTTCAAAACATTCTTAAGAAGACAAAAGGCATGGTTGTAACCTTAAGGCAATCAAGAGGCAGCGATATCGAAGCCGCTTGCGGCCAGCTGCGCTTAAACAGGCTAAAAACGCTGTGATTAATCGTAGGCTTTTTACCAGAAAATTATTTTTCATTGCGTTGTTCTTTTTGCCTTCCTTGGTTCTGGCAAATACCGGGCAGAAAAAACATTATTCGGGTATTACCGCTAAAGCAGCGATAGTCATTGAAAAAAGAAATAACCGGATTATTTATTCCAGGAATTGCCACCTCAAATTACCCATGGCAAGCACGGCCAAGGTTATGACCGCCTTATTAGCCTTAGAAAACTTAGATGCCAGGGAAATATTGAAAATAAGTTACCGCGCATCGCAGATTGAGCCTTCCAAGGTTTACTTAAGGCCCGGGGAAAGTTGGCGGGCTATAAATTTGCTACACGCTTTATTGATGAATTCCGCAAATGATGCTGCCGTAAGTATTGCCGAGAATGTTTCGGGCTCCGAAGCCAAATTTGCAGGCCTAATGAACAGAAAAGCAAAAAGGCTGGGCATGAAGAATTCAGATTTTAACAATTCAACAGGGCTCTACACCAAGGGGCAGTTTTCCACCTGCTTTGACCTTGCCAGGCTATGGAAGAGAGCTTCGGCTTATCTCGACTTTAAAGAAATAATGCGCACAAAGAACAAGAGGATAATTTCCGAAAGCGGGAGAAGCGTGTATCTGAAGAATCATAATCGCCTGCTTTGGCAGGATGCAGATTTATTTACGGGTAAAACCGGATATACCCTAAAAGCAAAACATTGTTTTGTCGGAGAATTGAATACACAGGGCAGGAGTTTTATAATTGTTATCCTGGGAGCAAGTAAGCCCTGGCAGGATCTTCATATTCTTGCATCTATATGCCGCAGAGCGAAAAAATAGTCTTGATATATCCGGATAGATATAGCATAATATATCGGAAGTTATTTTCGATAAAATAGTTAACAAGGCTAGATTTTTATTTAAGGAGGTTAAATGAATATGAGTAAAACAGTGCTTTTGGTTGGGGTGGCTTTGTTTCTTGCGGGATGTGCTACCACGGGTTCAAATTTAGAGATGGAAAATCAAGGATTGCGCACGCAGGTTACAACGCTCGAAAATCAGGTTAAAGAAAAAGATTCAGAGATAGAATCTCTGGAATTGGAGTTGAGCAAGTTGAATACACGGCCAGTTTCCAATAAGGCAAAGGTAGTAACGTCTTCCAAAACCGAATTTAGCGTAACCAATATTCAGATTGCCCTCAAGAATGCAGGATTTGATCCCGGGTCAATCGACGGAAAAATCGGCAAGAAAACAAGAACCGCCATAGGAGGTTTCCAGAAAGCGCAAGGCTTAAATCCTGACGGTATAGTTGGAAATCGGACATGGGAAAAGTTAAAAGAATTCTTGAA
>JBFZAB010000081.1:0-3405 GCA_041309285.1 Candidatus Omnitrophota bacterium | reverse complement strand
AGAAAATCTTTTTCCCTTGGTTCCTGCGGCTAATAACAAGGCACCCATGCTTGCTGCCTGCCCGACGCAGTAGGTAGCCACGCTAGGTTTTACAAACTGCATCGTGTCGTAAATAGCAAGCCCTGCGGTAACGGACCCGCCGGGAGTATTTACATACACATTAATATCTTTTTCGGGATCTTCCATCTGCAGAAAAAGCATCTGGGCTATTACGAGATTGGCAATGGTATCGTCTATGGGAGTGCCTATAAGGATAATGCGCTCCTTTAAAAGACGTGAAAATATATCATAGGCACGTTCGCCTCTTCCGGACTGTTCTACAACTATCGGAACCAGGGTCTGATTGTATACGCCCATAACCGTCTCCTTTCCAGTTAAACGTCATTGAATACTATTCTTATTCTAACACTAAAAAGCCAAAAATGCCTCAAAAATCACTCTTCTTCTATATGGGCGCTCTTTAATACAAGCTCCATTACTTTTTCTTCCTGGAGCTCCATTCTCAACTCATCCAGGAGTTTCCTCTCTATAAAATTCTTCTTTATTTTATCAAAATCCTGCTTCCACTGTCGAGCCAAATTCTCTATATGTTTATCCAGCTCTTCATCGGTAATTTCTATCTTTTCGTTCTGGGCAATTTTAGCCAGGATAAAATAAATCTTAACCTGTTTTTGGGATTCCTCATCCGCCCTCTTCTTTATTATCTCCGCCGATTTCTCAACTTCATCCTTATTAATTCCTTTGTCGGCCAGATTATGGCGAAAACGGCCTTCGAGTCCTTTGGAGTACCTTTCGACCATAGACTGAGGAACCGAAAATTTGTTTGCCTCAAGTAATATCTCCAATGCTTTTGACTCAAGCTCTTTTCTTGATTGCACTTCTTTTAAAGACAGCATATCCTTATATATTCCCTCTTTAAGCTCGGCAAGGCTGTTAAGCTGTCCTACTGTTTTAGCAAATTCATCGTCAATTACAGGAAGCTTTTTCTCCTTTATCTCTTTTATTTTAACCGTGATCTCCATTTTCTTTCCCTGAATATTTTTGTCCGGAAAATCTTTGGGTAAATCAAGGTTAATTTTTCTTTCCTCCCCGATTACCGCTCCCTCCAGCTGTGTATTAAAACCCGGCAAATTTACGTTCTCTTCCAGTGAAAGCCAAACATTTTCTTTAGCCTCAATATCTTTTCCCTCAATAGAGTTTCTGTAATCGCAAAGAATAAAATCTCCCTTTATTAAAGGGCGCGGTTCAACCACCGCAAGCTCGGAGTTTTTCTCCTGCAGTTCTTTCAAAACCTTTTCTATTTCTTCGTCTTTAACCTCAACTTTCTTCTTCTTTAATTTAAGTCCTTTATAGGCTTTGAGTTTGACTTCGGGACTAACGTCAAACTTGGCTTTAAATATTAAAGGCTTGCCCCACTGCCAGTTGACATCGTATATCTCGGGTAACTCGAGAGGAAAAAGTTTCTCTTCTTCAATCCCCCTCTGATAAAATTCGGAAATCGAACGCTTGAGAAGCTCTTTTCCCGCATGTTCCTTGTATAATTTCTTGACTGTCTCAAGAGGAGCCTTTCCCTTACGGAATCCCGAAACCTCCGCAACCTTCTGAATATCCCTGTAAACCTCGTCTTCCAGGGACATTATTTCCTGTGGAGAAGCTTCTATCTCGATAATTCTTTTACAATTGTCTAACTTCTGGATATTCTTCTTCATTTCTTTCCTTTCAATTTACACTTAAATTTGTTCTCTTCTGCGCCCTTTAAAGCGGTGGGTTTTAATCTTTTCGTCATAACGCACAAGTTTAGTCTCAAGCTTCTTTACAGCCAAATCTACGGAGGTATATATATCTGAGGTAGCTTCTTTAACTTTCATCACTATCTTCTTTAGACTTAACGTAATCTCCACTATGTTCCGGAATTTCTCAATCTCAAGTATTACGTGAGCGCTCATAATATGTTCATTGTACCTGTTAAGCTTGGAGAGATGTTTCTCAACATGTTCTCTTAATCCTGGAGTTATTTCCATATGCCTTGCTGTAACCGTAATCCGCATTAGTTTTCCTCCTTAGATTTATATACTCTTCGGGATAAATTTCCCTTATGCCGGCAGACAGATAATCCAGCACTCATTTTCTATTTTTATTGCACCTTAAGAGCAATTGGTGCTGGGTAAATTCGGACAGACATCCGCCAAAGTCATGTGGCGGATTGCGTCTTCATTTACATTCTAAACTTTTCACCCAGATAAATTTCCCGCGCTTTCGGCTCATTGATCAAATCCTGAGCTGTTCCCGAAAACAGGATTTTACCCTCGGCCATTATATAAGCACGGTCGGTGATAGCAAGTGTTTCACGCACATTATGGTCCGTTAACAGAATTCCTAATCCTTTTTTCTTAAGCTCCTGAATAACTTCCTGACATTCGGCTACGGCAATAGGGTCTATTCCGCTAAAAGGCTCATCCAATAAAATAAATGAAGGATTGCTTACCAGGGCACGCGTAATTTCCAGTCTTCTTCTTTCGCCCCCGGAAAGGTTACAGGCCTTATTCTTGGCTAAATGCGATATTTTTAATTCATCGAGAAGAATCTGAAGCCGGCGAACACGTTCATTAGGAGAAAAATTCATCGTTTCGAGTATAGCCATGATATTCTCTTCAACCGTCAATTTTCGGAATATCGAAGGTTCTTGAGATAAATAACCGATGCCCACCCGTGCCCTTTTGTACATCGGCATATCCGTAATTTTAAGGTTATCGAAGATAACATCTCCTCCATCAGGCCTGATAAGCCCTACAATCATATAGAAAGTAGTAGTTTTACCTGCGCCGTTGGGCCCCAATAAACCCACTATTTCTCCTCTCTTAATATAGAGGTCGACTCCGCCTACAACCGTTCTTCCGCTGTATGATTTGGCTAAACTTTTAGTCTCAAGTAAATGCATATTACAAGTTAAATGGTAATTGGTTAAAAAATTAAAAATATAAAAAAATTCAGCTAATCTTTCGGATATATCACCAGCTTAGGGTTGCCCTTTAAAATGATCTTACCTGAAGGGGAATCATAAACCGCCTCCTCTGAATATGCGGTATTCTCCCCTTGGCTTAATCTAACGTTTCCGTAACTAATTATTTTCTCAATCTGCCTCGTTCCGGATAAAAAATATACCTCAATTTTATCGGCAAGGATATTTCCGCGCTCATCCTCAACTTCTACGTCGTTATAAAAGACGGCTATGTTATTTTCGTAGTTTAACTCCATGGGACCTTTGCAGGTAATCATCGTCTTTGGCTTTATCTCGACCCTCACCTCTTTATCAATTCTGATTTTCTTTTCTTGGGGGTTTGCAAAAGCACCCTTACCCTCGCAATAGATATTGTCTTTTTCTACCGACACATCTTTGTCGGTAGA
>JBFZAB010000080.1:0-2911 GCA_041309285.1 Candidatus Omnitrophota bacterium | reverse complement strand
TTCTTTTCATTGACCAGTACCACCTCCGCATTTTTAGTCGTAGGAGGAATAAACTTCACTGTAGTTGGATATGGTGCATCCGTATTTCTCACAGAATCCGATAGTGACGCTTTCCCGATCTCTTCTTTCTTCACTACTATCGGAGGAAGCTCTACAGAACTGGACGACCCCGAAAGCGCTATTTGCTTTGCCTGGCTTAGAGCCATTTCAAGTTCCTGGCGCACGCGATTGACTTCATTGAGGCGATCCCCAAGCAATTGATTTACGCGGCCGATTTCTCCCACTAAAGACTGTTTCTCCGAATCTGCTTTTTCTACATCCGATTTCAGGGCATTGATTTTAGCTTCCAGCTCGTCTTTTCTGCTTGCCAGGTCCGTAAGCTGCCCCTCCATATTTTCTTTCTCAATGCGCTTTTTTAATACGTCCCGGGGAGAACCCGACGCAGGTTTTGTTCCCTTATCGCTGAGTAAACCTTTTTCTATATTCATTTTCTCCAGCTGGATATCATTAAGGCTTGCCTCAAGGCTTTTTCGCTCTCCTTCCAGTTGCGTAAGCAGGCCGCGGTTAGATTTCAATTTTTCCTCGAGGTCCCGCACCCGGTATTCCAGGTCAGCCTTCTCTCTTAAAATACGCGGCCAGAATTCTTCCTGATCCTCTTTGGCCTTTCTTACCTCTTCCGATTGTTTCAAATCTTTCGTCAGTTTAGAAATCTGGGTGAGCAATTTCTGTTTTTCCTGAGAATAATCGTTGACTCTCGCGTTAAGCGAGACATTTTCTTTCTTTAAATCTTCATAGCCGGTTTTTAAATCGCCCATCTGGCGGCTGGAGTTTTCCAGCTCAACCGTCAGCTTCGCCAGTTCTTCTTTAAGGTTTTTAATACCTTCCTCGCTCCTGTCAAGTATGCCTCTTAAAGTTTTGTTCCTTAAATCCCAGAGCTCGCGGTCTTTATTGTACTGCTCGGAAAGTTTCTTTTTCTCAAAGGCAAGGTAAATACTCGATATCGTGGTTATAGCAAGAATGAGACTGCATAATGAAATTAATAAGGTCCTGACAATCTGGCGCATTTTTTACCCCTTTTTTTTGTGTTACAGAAACCAGATAACAGTAATTATAGATCAACTTTCTGGTTGCTTAATTCTGGCTACTGGTTTCTTTTATTTTATTATATTACTCAGACTGCCTTGCGGAAAAATTTCGAAAAAACCGGTACGATTTGAGGCAACCCTTATTTACCTAACCTCTTAATATCTTCAAATATCATAAATACGCTGGGTATAATAAAGAGCGTCAGAAAAGTCGAGCTCGTCAGTCCTCCCATGACCGTAACCGCTAGTGGCGCCCAGAGGTTTGCCGACTCCGAGCGGTCAAGCGCCATCGGTATAAGCCCGAGCAAGGTCGTAATCGTAGTCATAAGTATAGGTCTGAGTCTATCTTGCCCCGAAGAAAGAAGTGCCTTGAGCAAAACAGGCTTAGTCTGTTTTCTATTTTGCAATTTTATATTAATAAAGTCAACTAAAACTATTGCGTTGTTTACAACTATACCTCCAAGCATCATAAATCCGATTAACGCCCCGATGTTAATTGAGGTATTAGTGAGGCGCATAAGAGAGATAACGCCTATTGCTGCTAGGGGGACGGTCATCATAATAATTACCGGCTGCAGGTAAGACTCAAATAAACAAGCCATTACTAAGTATACCAAAAATAAAGTCAAAAATGTAGCGGAAGTAAAGAAACTAAAGAAATCTATTCCAATAAATTCTTTCTGATTCTGAATCATCTTTTCATAATCTCCGCCAAATCTATAAAAATAATCCTTGGGGAATTTAACCGATTTTAACGCTTCCCTGACTTTTTCCCCCGCCTCCTTCAAAGACATTGAACCCCGGCTTCCGCTTACCTGAACCATACGCTGTTTATTTTTTCTCCAGACTTCACTTGGCCCTATATCAAAATTAAAAGTGGCAATCTGGTCAAGATAAACCGGAATTCCTCTTGCTGAAGAAAGGACGAGCTTATGCAGGTCTTTAAACTTCTTGCGGTCTAATTCCTGCAGACGCACAACTATCTCCACCTCTTTTGCTTCCGTGTGGTAATAACTTGCCCTTAAGCCTCGCATTTCTCCGTGAATAGTCGTTGCGATATCTTCGATATTTAAATCAAATGCGGCGGCGCGGTCCTTATTAAGGAAAACGCGCAACTCGGGACGGCCTTCGCGCATCCTTATCTTAACATCCGTCATCCCGGGAACGGTTTGCATTTTTCCCGCTATCGAAATAGCCAGGTTCTTGAGTGCCGCATAATCAAAACCGAATATATCGAGAAAGATTTCCTTGGTTCCTACTTCCTGCGGCTCTTCAAAATATATAAATGCATCGTAATGGCGCTCTATCTCCTGCATCTTAGGGCGCAGTTCATTAATAACCGCCTCCGTGGGGCGCAACCTTAAGGCCAGAGGCTGCACCTTTACATAAATCTTGGACGACCAGCGCTCGATGCGGGAAGAAATTGTCCTTATCTCGGGGATACCCTGTAATACTTTCTCCACTTGTGCTACTGCCTGGTCGGATTTATCAAGCTTTGCTCCCGTTGGAAGTTCCACGTGCACGGTAAATTGATTCTGTTCGGTCATCCCGATAAATTCCGTCTTTAATTTTTTACCTATTTTGATGGATAAGGCAAAGAGGAAAAAGGCAGCCAGAACCACGATATATCTGAAACGCAGGGAGTGACTCAAGAAACGGCGGTATTTGCTTCTGGCCTTAAAATAATAAATCCGCGACTTAGGAATAGTACCCGATGATTTCTTACCAGTTTGACGCATGCGCATACGGGAAGCCATAAGCGGAACAATGGATAAAGCCACAAACAGAGAAGCCATAAGAGAAAAAATTACCGTTAAGGCCAGGCC
>JBFZAB010000079.1:0-7703 GCA_041309285.1 Candidatus Omnitrophota bacterium | reverse complement strand
CATAATTATTATACGGTTAGTCCGGGGATGATCTCTTTAAGCTTGCCGGTCAAAAAATCCATAACTTCTCTCCCCGTTGTCAAGGTCAGTACTTTTTCCGAAATCTCCCTTGCCTTAGGTAAGGTCAAGGCCCTGATTACCTGTTTTACCTCAGGGACATTCATGGGGCTGGTGCTAAATTCATCTAAACCAAAACCGAGTAATACAGGTATAAATAATGGGTCACCCGCCATTTCTCCGCACATTCCTACCCATACCCCTAACTTATGCGAAACGTCTATTATGTTCTTTGTCATGCGTAATATGGCTAAGTGTGCCGGGTCGTACAGGTAAGCGATTTTTTCATTAACCCTGTCTACTGCCAGAGAATATTGAATTAAGTCATTGGTGCCTATGCTGAAGAATTTTGCCTCCCTTGCCAATAGGTCGCAGGTTAACGCCGCGGAAGGAACTTCTATCATTGCCCCTACCTCAATGTTCTTATCGAACGGAATACCCTTGCTTTTAAGTTCTTCCTTGGCTTCCTCAAGAATATTATTGGCTTTTCTCAGTTCTTCGATACCCGATATCATGGGATACATTAACCTGAGCTTGCCTTCCGTTGACGCCCTCAGTATTGCCCTCAACTGCACCTTGAATATTTCTGGTTTTGCCAGGCAGAATCTTATTGCACGGCATCCCATAAAAGGATTAATCTCGTAAGGTATATCCAGCTGTGATATGAATTTATCTCCCCCTAAATCCAGGGTTCTTATGGTGATATGATGCGGGGCCATCTGGATTGCAACGCGGCGGTAAGCCTCATATTGCTCCTCCTCAGAGGGAAGGTCTTTTCTATTCATATAGAAATACTCTGTGCGATACAACCCTATGCCAAATGCCCCGTGCGCGAATACAGACGGTATCTCTTCGGGCATCTCTATGTTTGCCGCTATTTTTACTCTGTGTCCGTCGAGAGTTTCAGCCGGAAGTTCCCTTAGTGTGGTAAGTTTACGGCTAAATTCGTCAAAATGAGATTTATCTTCTTCATATTTCTTTAATGTTTCCTCAGTGGGATTTATTGTGACCGTCCCATGGGTACCGTTAATAATGATAAAGTCGCCGGTTTTGACCACGCGTGTTACCGATTCGAGTCCCACGACTGCCGGTATCTCAAATGATTTGGCCATAATCGCGGTATGAGACGTGCGCCCGCCGACATCCGTCACAAACCCTATGACATTTTTTCTGTGCATCGAGGCTGTATCAGAAGGAGAAAGGTCATAGGCTACTACGATCACTTTTTCTTTTAAATTACTCAGGTCACGGCGTTGTTGCCCCAGAAGATTACGCAGTATCCTTTTCCCTACATCATCTATATCGCTGATGCGTTCCTTTAAGTACTCGTCGTCCATCATCGAGAAGACCTTGATATATTTCTTAATCACGTCGAGAAGTATATACTCTACGGTAAATTTTTCTCCTTTTAACCGCGAAACGACTTCTTCAACCAGCATTTTATCCTCAAGGACAAGGAGATGGGCGTTAAAAATACTGGCATGTTCGCTGCTCATCTCTTCGGAAATCTTCCTCTGAATACCGAGTATTTCTTTCCTGGTTTGGATGAGTGCTTCCTCAAATCGGGCTATTTCCGCGGGAAGGTCCTCTGTGGAAATCTGCCTCTTGACCACGGTCGGCTCTTCACTGTCTAAAAGAAATACCGTTCCTACTGCCAGTCCCGGAGAAGCAGGTATACCTTTTAAAACTTTTTCCTCTTTTTTATTAAATTGGTCCATTGTAGTCATCCAGAATAACTTTTTCCAAAAATTCAATTGCCTTTTGCGCATCGGTTCCGCTTGCCTCAATCCATACGGCCGTTCCCGGACCGATCCCAAGCATAAGAATTCCCATTATAGACTTTCCGTTTGCAACTCCGGTTCCTTTGCGCACAGAGATTTCGGAATCAAATTTATTTGCCATCTGCACGAAGAGTGCCGCGGGCCGCGCGTGAAGTCCCTGTTTATTTTTGATAATAATCTTTTTCTTGACAATCATTCGGTCTCCCAATAGACGCTTAACTTTTTATATCTTGAACTATATTAACAGTCCAGATTTCATCAGGAGCCAGATTCAGATTCCAATTAAACAGGACGCTTAGGGCTTGAAAATTCTTTTCAAAGCCTTTCTCCGATTCGTAAACCGTCTCTATCGGGAAATGCCACGCCTCGGCTGTTTTATCCAGATTAAAATTTATATTTATTCCAAACCACGAATCCCTGATAAGAAAACTGTTTGTCTCGCGTCTTATTCCCTTGTTTGCCAGGATTTCATCCCACAAGGAAAAATTGAACTCGATTCCGAATTTACCGTTCCAGTCATTCGCAGAATTGTTACGCAGTGAGTATTTAAAGTTCAATGCGGCAGAATTTTCTTCCATCTCAATTTTCTTTTCCAGCGTAAAAGGAAGGCCTTTAACTTTTAGTTCTTTTTTCAGGCAGACGCTAATTACGCCTGCAGATTTTTTCTCGGAAACCAGTTTGTATCCTTCGGCTGACGAATCCACTTCCGGAAAAGAAACGGATAGGAAATTATCCATATTGGTTTGGTTTTCGAGAAAATGCTCAAGCAGGCAGGATTTGCGGTAACGGTCATACACAAGAAGCCTGTCAAATCCCTCGGGTATATCTTTCTCCATGTCGTGTATGCTTGTCGAACCCTGCGTGGCGCAGCTTTTCTTTAAGGCCCTATCCTTTATTTTATCATGATACTTCTCTTTTCTGCGTGCGAGCGTATTTATAATATTTATAGATTTATCTTTATAGTCCAATTCGAAAATGCTTCCTTTTTCTGCCATGTCTATATATATTTTCATGCGCTTGTTCTCTATAATCAACTCATCCTGTCCATCGCAGTCAAAGTCCGTAATTTCTAAATTAGGGAGTTTTTCTCTTGAAGTTTTCAGTGCATCTAGGATTGCTTCAGCTTTTATCAGGTTGGAATAGACATTGTATCTCAGGTGGTTTAGATAAAGTCCTCCGAATACGCCGTGCCAGTATCCGTCGTTACTCTGGGCCATATATAATCTTTGTTGTGCTTCAAGCAGCATCTTGTTTTTTGTCCGGACATTAGTTGAAGCTGATTTCAGCCTATTGCTTACGGAAAGCATTTTTTTATGCATATTGTTTGCTTCTGGATACTTGGTTAGGAAGTTTTTAAAATATCCGTTGGACCATTCCAGCATCTCGGAATAGCTTGCGCACGGCAAATATATTCTTTCGGCAGGAAGATTTTGTTTGAAATATTCCCCCATAGTCTCGGTTTCTATCCATTCTGAACTCTGCTCAAGCATTCCGAAGAAGTTATCCAGCCATTTTTCCTCGTATACCCATTTGTATGTGTGCGGCCATAATCCGAATTTCTCGCCGTCGTCGGCAAAGGTAATAGCCGATTTTCCCTGTTCATGGAAATTTCTTAAATATTTAAAAGTTTCCTCATTTAACTTAAATGGCATTGCATAACGCAGGAATTTTGATCCCGGGAATATGCCTAAGGTTTTTACGTTTTCCTCTGTAAGGTAGTATCCGTGGATATCTTCTGCCTTCCTTCCTGCCTTCTCAAAATGAATATCATCGACAATTGTATATGTTATTCCCGAATTATTTATATCACTTACCAGGTCCGGTTCCCAGACGCGTTCTGTAAGCCAGATTCCCTGAGCTGTTGTGCCCCAGAGATTTTTTATTTCTTCGTTAAGCATCTTAATCTGTCCTGCCCTGTCTTCCTTAGGCAAAAGAGCCAAGATGGGCTCATAATATCCTCCGGACAAGATTTCTGCCTGGCCTCTTTTAACTAATGCGCCTACGCGGGCTATAAAATCCGGCTTATGGTTTTTAAGCCAGTCTATGAGACTCCCCGAATAATGCAGGGTAATTTTTATACTCTTGTGCCTTTCCATAGCCTCCAGAAAAGGAAGATAGGCCCTTTGGAAGGCCTCTTCAAATACATTGTCAAAATTGCCCACCGGCTGATGGGAATGGACCGCCATTAGAAATTTCAATTTATTCATATAAATATTTATGAGCCTCGTTTTACAGAAAGAACCATATCGATAATCGAACAGGCTAATTTCTCGGGATTATGACGTACAAAATTAACCGTGCTTATGACATCTTCTTCTATTACCCTATAACCCAGTTCTTTTATTTTATACGAGTCATTGATAACCGGAAAAGCATTTTCAGAGCGGTATTTTTCGGAAAGATGAAGAGGAATAGGTGCGGTATTTACTATGAAATAATCGATTATTTTCGGGTGTGTATGTTCAATGAGTACCCTCAGATGGTCAGACGCCGTAAAGTTATCAGTTTCTCCTGCCTGGGTCATGACATTGCAGATATATATCTTAGTTGCCTTTGAACGCACTATGGCCTCTGCCATTCCCGGAACAAGCAGGTTTGGAAGTACCGAGGTGTACAGACTGCCGGGCCCCAACACTATTGCCTCAGCGTCGTAAATGGCGCCCAAGGCCTCTTCGGTAGGATAACAGTTTGAAGGGCTAAGATAAACTTTTTTAATAGGTATACCCTTTTTGGGTATATTCGATTCTCCCAGGGTTTTTTCTCCGTTTATATGCTCGGCAACCAGTTTTACCTTATGCAGTGTAGAAGGTATTACCTGTCCCCGTATCGCCAATATTTTGCTCGATTCTTTTATCGCTTTCTCGAAGTCCCCGGTAACTTTTGATAACGCGGTAATAAAAAGATTTCCGAAGTTATGTCCGTGTAGCTCGGAATCTTCCTGAAACCTGAACTGAAATAACTCGCGCATCAGAGGTTCGGCGTCGGCTAAGGCAACGAGGCAATTGCGTATGTCTCCCGGGGGAAGGGTGTCAAATTGTTCTCTTATTCGCCCCGAACTTCCTCCGTCGTCAGATACCGTTACTACCGCGGTAATATTGGAAGTATGTTCCTTTAGGCCGTGCAATAAAACGGATAAACCCGTTCCGCCTCCTATTACCGTAATTTTTGGCCCGCGCTCGAGATGCCTTTTTTGATACACTATGTCTACAAGCTCTTTTTCTTTCTTCGGAATAAAAATCGCGATGAATGACTTGACCATATATCTGATTCCGAGTATCAAAAGAAATATGCCCAATACTAGCGTAATGGAGCCTGAAAGAGTTGTAACAGCGCCTTCTTTCGAGAGCATCTTTACCGAGCCGACTCCGACACAAAATATTCCTATTGCGCAGAGTATAATCCAGCGCTTTATGCGCATGCCGGGATAAAGCCATTTTGTAAGCTTAAATATTTTATGCATTAATCATGCCCTTTTTTGATCCTCGTCTTTTATTATTTTTACTATGTTATTCTCGTTCTCAACACTCAATAGCGAGTCGCGAAAATATTTATCTTTTAAGAGACGCGAGATGCTTGCCAGGGCTTTAAGATGGGGCCCCGCAAATTCTTCCGGGGCAAGTATAAGAAAGAATATGTAGACTGGTTCTCCATCCAACGCGTCAAAATTTATACCCTTTTTTGAAATTCCGAAGGCCGCAACCAGTTTATTTACACGGCTTGATTTGCCGTGCGGTATGCCTATGCCTTGCCCGATACCTGTACTTCCCAGAGATTCTCTATTTAAGATTATCTCCATAATTTCCTGCTTATCACTTTCTTTCAGTTCTCCCCCTTTTATCAGAAGTCCAACCAGCTCCTCTATAGCACTTTTCTTTTCCGTCGATTTTAGATTTAAGCTGATTGCCCTTTCGCATAAGAAATCCATAATTTTCATATTTTCCTCCGGGGATTTAGATATATTGCGTTATGGAGCGGGAGACGGGTTTCGAACCCGTGACAACAGCGTTGGCAACGCTGCGCTCTACCAACTGAGCTACTCCCGCACTTTTCATATTGTTATGTTGTTATCTGACCGTATTGTCAAATTGTTAAATTCCAGACAATACAACAGTAGAGCAGTTTAGTAATAGAACAATTTTTATTTTTGCGGACGGAGAGAGTCGAACTCTCAACCCAAGGGGATACGGTCCTAAGCCGTACGCGTATGCCAGTTCCGCCACGTCCGCGTAAATTTGGGCCGTGCAGGAATCGAACCTGCGGCCTTGGGATTAAGAGTCCCCTGCTCCACCTATTTGAGCTAACGGCCCGATATTATAACACAGCAAAAACTTGTCGGCAACCCCTTTATCCGCGCGCCTAGAGGGCTTAAGCCACTGAGCTACCCCGGTTATGACGTATGTTCGATGGCGGCCTGGCAGGAATCGAACATAAGGTCTGGCGGTTCTCCCGCAACTAATTGGCGCCCCGAGCAGGAGTTGAACCTGCAGCCTTTGGGTTCGAAGCCCACTACTCTATCCAATTGAGCTATCGGGGCCAAAATGAAACGGGATCCCGAAGAAACTCTATGATAGTAAACCACAATTGGGAGAAGCCACCCGTTCTATCCAACCCCGAACGCAATTTCTCATACAGCTTACACTTTGGGGTCCCGAAGCAAGACTGCTGATGATTGCTACATTCGGGATTGAGCTATAGGCGCAATTGAATTCAAGATTATATCTCAAAATTATTTTTTAATCAATATATATTCTTGCTTGTGTCAAACCAAAATAAAAATGTCACATATTATTATATTACAGATTACTCAATAAATTCTATTCCTTATTTAAAATTCTTACCGGGACGCGGCAGAATTTTTGGAAGTTACAGGCATCATCGGAAGAACCTGCGGAACTTCCCCAATGGATGGGAATGGCTACTTTCGGTTTGATAATATCTGCAGCCTTTGCCGCCTCTTCAGGATCCATGGTGTATGTTCCTCCCACAGGCAGAAGCGCGATATCTGCCTTTATCTTATTCATCTCCGGAATAATGTCTGTGTCGCCGGCATGGTATATTTTTATCCCGCTAACAGTAATAATAAATCCAAGACAGCCTTCTGTCTTGGGGTGAAATTCCTTGTTTGTATTGTATGCCTCTACTGCTTCAATGGCTATGTCGCCGATATTTATTTTATCCCCCGCTGTCATGACCTTAACCGGATACGGTAATTTTTTTTCTATCGAACACGGCCCGATTACCACCGTCTCTTCCTTCTTTATCTTTCCTATGTCATCTTTAGAGCAATGGTCGAAGTGCCCGTGGGTTATAAGGATGATATCTGCCTTGGAAAGCCCGCTTTTTAATTTGTAGGGATCGAAGTAAATAACTTCTTTCTTTCCTTTTATATATATGGTCGAATGGCCTAACCAATGGATATTATCCGTCATCCTTTCTTCTCCTGATAAATTCCGCAGTAACTTTTTCCCTTTTTCCCTGTCTTTACAAATACCAGCTGTATCAAGCGGGCGTTTTGCTTTATTCGTGCACCCTTCGGATTTTCGATTACAAGTGCAAATTCGCTCCTTCCCGTAAAACCCCTATCCCACACGGCTGTTTGCGCAAAAGCCCCTATTCTAAGCAGGGAACTTCTGGAAAAAGCCAGCGCAACCAGATTGTTTGGCAAAGAAACGGTTTCATTGGTTCGGACTTTATATATTCCCTTCTCAAGATGCCACCAGCCGAATTTATCGCTGCCCTTTCTTTTCTTTGCGGGAACCTTTTTACCTTCGGGGATATTTCTTTCTTTATTTGAGAAATCAATCGCTCCGCATTCCCGAAAACTAAAAATTTCCCCTGCGGTTAAGTCAATGCCATTCGGCGTGA
>JBFZAB010000078.1:0-11341 GCA_041309285.1 Candidatus Omnitrophota bacterium | reverse complement strand
GATGTGTATAAGAGACAGATCATCATCTTTCCCATTTGAACCATCGTTTTCATGTCCTGCTCCACCACCACCCTCTTGTGTACCACCTTTTCCACCTTTACCTGGACCAGTTCCATCTTCTGAAGCATAATAGGGAGAAGATTGCCAGCCTCTTCCACCTTCCCACCCCTTACCATACATGTATAAAAATCCACCGGTTTCAATATTAACCTCTCCCTGACATAAGAAAGCTAGAGTACTACAACTTGCGGTTAAATAACATCCTGCATCTACTGTAACACTCTCATATTGCCTGACTAGAAGAACTACATTATAAGCAGAGTTAGCCCAGTCATATGTTAAGTTTTCAGTTAAAATAAGAGATACGCCACTATTAATAACCGCTATAAAACGAGTTTCCCAATTACCGCCTGCTGTACTTGTATCATGTATAAATATGGCGTCTCCCTGGGAAAACTCGGCTGTACTATTTACATAAAGTACATTCGTTCCGGCGCTTGATGTATCATTAACATAACTATAAACACAGGTAAGAGTGGTAGTCCCGGAAATGACATCTAAATCACCGTCTCTGCCATCGCCATAATCATTTCCGTATATTATAGGTTTATACGTCGGAAAAGGTCCTTTGATTGTCATTTATACTCCTTATGTTATAGTCAAGTACAATACTACCGTTACATATTCTATAGTAGTGACACTGTCCACATTTGCTCTTATTATATCATCTTTAAGAAAAGATATAGTCCATCCTGTCAAGGTACTGTTCGTCGATTTTATTGCCCCGGATATAGTCGGTGGGGTAATATTTGTTATAGTATCCGCATTAGTGGGCGGATAATTTGCATATGTATCTTTCCACAAATCCACTACTATACTTCCGGATTGATCTGCTAAAAGGTCAACTCTTGTTAAAGTACACTTACAAGGAATGATTATTTCGCCTTCTGCTATGCCCGTCGCTATCTCAGAACCGCCCCCGGAAATAACTAAAGTTTTAGTTATGTAGGTTGAACCTGCCACCAATAAATCCCAATAGTCTGTATCTATACCCGGCTCTTCTGTAGTAGTCGCCTGTATACAAACATATCCTGAACCATTGTGCTGTACACAGTCATTAATAGCATATACTCCGGCACTCCAAGCATTTTGCCACGGGTATTCGGTTCCTGTCGGACCTGTTGGACCTGTAGCGCCCGTAGCGCCTGTTGCGCCTGTAGCACCGGTAGGACCACTCGCCGGACCGGTAGGACCAACAGCTCCCGTAGGACCAGTCACTCCTGTCACGCCAGTAGGACCTGTTGGACCAGTAATACCTGTTGGCCCGGTAGGTCCAGTAGGACCGCTTGCCGGACCTGTAGGACCTCTGACACCCGTGGGTCCCGTAGGACCTGTTGCCCCCGTTCCTGCAGGACCGGTAGGCCCTGTAGAACCTATAGGACCTGTAGGACCTGTAGGACCAGTAACTAAATCTTTATTCTCTAAAGCATCTCCCGTTGCGTTCCAGCCAATAACTTTATCTGCTTCGGGCTGTGGTAACTGTACTCCTGTCATTCCCGTAGGAGCGCCTACTTTTAAAGTAAGTTCATAATTAAGCTGTTGAATTTGCCTAACAGTTCTATCCATCCCGTCCTCTAAAGATTCCTCTCTTAAATTACCGTCTGTAGGTATATCTACTGGCTGTGTATAGGCTATACTAGAGTATATCTGTACCCATTCTGTAGTAAGAGGCACGCTTCCGGCAACAAAAGTTATTGTTCCGCCTTCCGTCACAGGATTGATAGTTACACTATAATCCACTCCCAAAACCATGAGAGTTTGGACTTCCGTAGTTTTAACTTCTTTATATACAGTAATATCCGTATCATCATATATTTGAAAAGTAAAACTAAAAGTTAAAGTAGCTCCATCTCCTGAAACTTCTACCGGCGTATATAAATTTTCTATAGTCATTATTCCTCCGTTGGTCTTGTAGCATAGGCTGAATAGCCCAGTGACATCAATAATCTTCTCACACTATTTACAGTAGTTCCTTCCATATTCTCTTCTGACATAAGCGCTATACCTTCCGCCCCCGCGCTAACTGTACGAGCTAACCCCGAATACATCCCGCCTATCGGCGCACTAGCTTCTGCTAACTGAGTAGTTATCTCTAAAAAATCGGCTAGTGAAATACCATCCTCATATTCTTTCGTAAGCGCTCGTTCTACTTCCTGTATATTTTTTATCATAGAACCGAATAGACCTGTTCCCACATTCTCCCATTTACCACCATAAGGCATCGTAGCATCTTCATCAATATTATTTTTGTAATAGTTATATATGGCTCTTGTCGCTAAAACTCTCAATACGCCGCCGGCTAAAGGAAATTCATCAAAAGGACCTAAAGCAAATTCTGCCATATATTGAGGCATCTCTTCTTTTCTATAGAGAAACGCTCTTCCGACCGCTTCATATAGCATAGGAAGAAGAGCAAAATATACCGCAAACGTCCTGGCAAACTTAGTAGGACTGAATCTTTCAGTCCCTATAGTATCTAATTGCTGAACTAAAATACTGGCATATTGCATAGGAGCGTGAGTGAAACTGGTAAAAGCTCTTACTAAAGGATTCGGGTCGAGTGCCATTCCTATCTGTTGGGTGACCCTGGCTGACTGTTGTGTGCGGTCTATATGCGCTACCGCTAAATTAGCCGCTTCGGGCTTACTCAAACCTTCCTTTACATGATGAGTATATATCGCCCAGCCATTTAAAATAACTCCGCCCATATCCCCTAACTGTGTAGCGAGAAAAAGATAATTATTAAGTGTTAAATCTAAATCCGCTTTCTTTAAATTTTTCTCAGTCATCTGTCCCATTTCAACCGCCGCATTTATATCCGCAAGGTCACGGGACATAGCTCTATTTATTGAACGAAAAGCAAAGTATGGATGCCTTAAAAACTCATCCAACCGTCCGTCTTTAAGCGCTTTCGGTAAATCTGTCATAGCATCGGAAAAAAGTTTTGGTGTTACAACTTCAAGCGCCGCTAAAGAAGACACCAACTGCTTTGGAAATAAAACTACTTTACCGGCTATGAGCATTTTTTGCATATTAGTTACAAAATTATTCTGAATACTATTAAGATTACCATTACCATATCTTTTATTATTAGCCAATATGTCCACATAATTTTTTAGTCTATGATAAAAATCTTTATCTCTTACCTGTTCTATTTTTTCTTTTACGTCGCTATCATGTAATATACGTTGAACTTCATCCACCTTTTCGGCAAAAGCCGCATAGTGGGAAGCGTCCCTTATATAGTGTCTTAACTTTTCAAAATCCGCTACGTCTTTTAATTTCTTGTCATTCAATGTTAACTCTTTGAGAAAATTTACGTTTTGCATATCCGGACTTTGGGACCCGCGCCCTAATAATTGGTCTATCATATTGGACGTGCCAAAATCTATTCCGTCCCTGTAAATAGGGGAATATTGATGTCTATACCCTAAATCATAACCTTGAGTTTTACGAAAAGTTTCATTGATTACCGGCCATACTTCATTGTATATTTCTAACTGTAAATTCACAAATTCAATATCCTGGACAGATAAATTATCAACGAGTGCTTCAATCTCTCCCTCGGTCCAGCCTCGTTTCTGCATAATAGTCTGGCCTTCCGGACTCAACCAGAGCATATACTTTTCTCTCGCTTCCGCTATCGAACCATTCCAAAAAACCTCTCTTGTACCGTCAGATTTTACCTTAGTTAAAATAATATCGTTTTCACCAATCCTGTCCCGTAAAAGTTTTTTACCTAGTTCAAGAGAAGATTTCACATCAAAAATTCGCTTGGCTCCATCGATAAATCTACTCATGTAATAAGTTTCAAGAGTCTCCTTCTTTATGTGTGCCTTATTAAAATCCATAGTCGCTTCAAAAACAGAAGAGCCGGTTTCCGCCCCCATTCCTTTCGCAAGAGAAGATATTAAAGCGTCATAATTAAAACGTCGACTTATATGGCTCATCATATTCTCCCAGAGTTTTTGGTATCCTTTTTCCCCTAACTTCTGGGTATTATATAAATCCGCTATAACCTTTTCCTTTTGTCTTTCTATAGTAGCTTTTTTTATTTGTTTTATTCTCTGAAATTCTAAAGTTTTATCAGATATAAAATCTCTAAGAGTCCGGTCTATATTCATATAGTCCCGTGGGGTCAGAGGAGAACCATCGGGATTAGTTTCAGTAGCCAGCCTAGCGGCTAAAGTCCGCATAAAACCTTCGGGAGTATGAATATCATTTACTGTTTCTGCCGGATTTATATCTACCTGATTAAGTGCTTTAACAAACACATCCGCTAAATGTTGCGCCGAAGCCGGTAAATTCACACGCCTATTGGCACCGGCCCCTTTTCCTTTCATAATTTTTACCGCGTTATCGATAGAGTTCTTAAAGGTGTTTATGAGATTTTGCTGTATTATGATATCTACTTTAGATTCAAGTTCAGAAAACCTTTTCGTTAACTGTTCGGGAGTCCGGATATTATTTAACCATCTACCAAGTTGTTCAAATCTTTGACTCTGTGAAAGACCGGGTCTTTTTAATAACTGTTTGATAGCCCCTTTCACATATTCCATTTCGGCCCTAGTTGCCTGTTTACCTCTTAAAAAATTTAATTTTACGTTCCTTAAAATCAATGCTGTCTGTTTATCGGCTATCCTAGCCAAAACTTCGGCATTTGGTAATGTGATCTGATTATCACCCGTAAATACTAAATCTCCCGGATTCTCTTTTAGATAAGTAAGTTCAGTTGTAGCGTCTAAATAGGTCGCTATGTTCCCGTTTATAGTCTCGGTATTTATCGTTCTTCCGGTTAAATCTCGCATTTTTAAATTTCTCATCAACTCATTTTTAGCTTGTTTAGCCGTTCGGGTCAGTTCTTTTATCCTGCCTATATAAGCCGCTCTATAGATAGGTTTCACATTGTTAATAGTCTCTTCAGTTATGGGAACAAAAGTTTCCGGTTCTGCGGCCTGTTGGTCTTCAAGAGTCCTAACAACTTCTGCCGCTTGCTGTGAAGCTTTAGCCCCTTTAACTGTCTTTCCCCCGATAATTCCCTCTTCTATCTGCGCGTTTATATCCGCCACTGCCTGCGCTCTTATTGAATTTAATAATGTCTCTCCGGGAGTCACAATTTTTAAGGAGTCTAAAATTCTCTGGGCATCCGCATTACTGATTCCTCTTTCTCCTCTTGAAAGAGCTATAACATCCCGCAAGGTCTGAATCTTTTTATTCTGTATGACATCATATCCTGTTTCTTCCCCCATGCCTTTAAGAACCTGTTCCATACCCACTTGCTCAGCTTCGTTATACACCCGGGTAGCTGTTGTCTTATCTACTCCTAAAGTCTTCTCTAAAAGACTTATTCCTTTGTGTCTTTGAGTAAGAGTAACACCACCGACCATAGCGCCGCCGGCAAAAGCACCGACAGCCCCCGCGTAAGCCATCTGAGAAATAGCATCAACTAAAGAAATTTCTTTACTGCCACCAACCGCTTTAGACATACCTATTTCAACACCTGTCTGTGCGCTTTCGGTTAAACCCTCGGTAGCTATAGCGTTTAATATGTGCATACTAATAGCCTTTACACCGACTCTAGCAGTTCGGTCAAATATCGCTTTAAGCCCTAAATTCTCAAGTGCGCCCACAGTAACCCCAGTCACAAGCGATGCGGCCAACGATACATCAGCGTCCTGTCCTGATCTTAAAGCATCTACCGCTTCATCTGCTGCAGAAGAAAGACTGAACACACCTGTAGCTAAACCAGTTCCACCTAATTTATACAGTGCTATAGAAGCAAGCATAGAGCCAGTAACATCCCCTAAAAACTTAGCCCCTTCGTTTGTTGTAGGAGTCTGTTCTTCCATTTCAGCAACTATCTGTTTTCCTATATCTGATAAATAAAGTCCATAATTAACTAACTTCTCACCCAATAGTTCCGACCTTTTTAAATGGGCTTCATAAGAACCGTCTAATTTCTCACCTATAAAACGAGTAACATTTTCTGTTATTCCTGTTTCATCTAATAGATTAGCGAGGCCCGGAACAGGAGAAAGAATAGCTTTTCCCTTTTCAACTATCGCTCCGGCTTCCCCCTCATCCCGAATCAATGCTCCTTCTGTAGCCGCTATACCACCGGGAATACCGACAAACACCCCCGTAAAACTTTGAGCCGTTCTATTCAAATATTGAGTAGTAAAATTTCCATTATAAACAGTGGTGTCTTGTAAAGGCACGGACAAAACATTTCCATTAACATCCTGTTTCCAGTACGTCTTTTTATCGACACTTGGAGTCCTATACATAGCTTGAAAAGTGTCTAGGTCCATTATTTCATCTACTGTACTATTGTCTTCCGCCATTATAAATTATCTACCTCTTTTTGTATTCCTTTTACTTTAAATTGAGGTTTCCCATTATTACCCCCAAAACCCATAAACTCAACCGAACGCCCATTTACAGTAGCAATGTCTCCCATTTTAAGCCCTGCAAATTCCGGATATAGCTGTTGACTTTTCTCGTTCTTTACCTGATTAATTATTTCTGATATTTTAGCCGGAGTCAATGTTACGTCCCCATAACTTGCTACCCTAGTTGAAAAAGTATCTAACATCTGATTACGGACATCATCTCTGAATTGTCTATTACCTTCTACAGTACCTGTCCTCAAATCAAAATTCCGCACATAATCGCTAAAGGCATCAAAACCCTGGGTAAACCAATTACTGCCCTGTGCCGAAAGCGAATCATATTTATCTACAGAACTTAACGTTCCTAATTTTGAAATCAAATCAGTAGCATCTTTATATGTTAATTTTCGCTCTTCTACCGCATTTAAAATCCTTCCTTTCATCTCATACACTGACTCCATATAATTTGAAAGAGATTGATTGGCTTTTATATTTTCTTTAGCTTCGGCTATTACGCCCGGTGAAACCCCGGTTATCAAAGCCTGCGCATTTCTACCCAATTCTCTATAAAAAACTACGGGATTCAAACTGGAATACCAGGGTCTATTTGTCGGTTTTGCTATATCGGATTCTGCCTTAGCTAATTTTTTCTCAAATGTATCCCCGCTAAAAGGAGACATAGCAACCCTTATCTCGGCATATGTTCTGCTTTTGGTGTCTATATCCGAAGAATATGTTGCGTCATTAGCAACGATAGCTATGCGTTTTAGAGTTTCCAAATTCTTTATGTTCTTCTCGGATTGTTCTATTGCCTGGGTATTTTGCCCTTCCTTATTGGTATTGGTCATATAATTCTTATAATTTATTTCCGCGTCTAATTCAGTTGATATGTCTTTTAAACCATAATTACTATCGGGGTCAAAAATTTTCTGTACTCTTTCTGTCAACTGTTTATCATCAGACATTAACTTCTGAAAACCCTGATGAACACCCATTTGTTTTATCACATTATCCAAGCCCTTCTCCAATCTGGCGAAGGCTGTAGTGCCTAAATCCTGTTCCAAACTTTTACGAAGTTCCGGATTAGAAATAAGAGACTCTTTAAATGATACTGGATTACCCCCATTTCTAAAATCCACGTTATTGTTCCAATACGCCCCTGCCTGTTGTTTCAACGTCGTTTTAGAAGCGGAAGCAAGTGAATTGGGAGTCATTACCGACCGGTAATTATCTAAAGAATTCATATAAAAATCTCTCCCTTTAAGATAATCCTCGGCGTTCATAGCCTCACCAGCCAAAGCAATAGACGAAATATTCATCTCCTGAAATCCAAGCAAAGCATTTCTATTTTGCTGGTCCAAAGCCCATTTATTATTACTTATGGTTTGCGAAGCTTTTTGTTTTTCTACGAGTAAACTGAATTTACCCTGTACTCTTCCAGGTAATTGCTCTGTAAAAGTCTGAGCTAAAGTAGTAGTCCTTTCTTCGTATTTTTCTCCAAAAGTTAAAGGGTCTAAATTTGGGTCGTTCATATACTGTTTCTGAAGTTCAGCCGTTTGTAAACTATCAGCGGCAACGTATTTATAATATGCTTTAGTGGCTTCTGCATTGTCCAAAACTTCCTGTCTTTGAGCTAACGCCGTTCCTAAATTAACAACATCTTTAGCAACCATTTCACCGGCTTGATTCTGAGGCGCAATCTGAGTGCGCGCCGAAGCTAATTGTTGCCTTTGATATGTGTTTATTTTTGCCATATTTTTTCTACACCCCTACCGTTGCGAACGATGTAATGCCTTTTATTATGCCCCCAACTAATCCGGCACGCCCTTCGGATTCAATGACATCCGCCTGTTTATACATAGACCGAATTTGAGCTTTACCTCTAGTTTCAACTGCTTCTGCTTCTGTCTCCGCGTATTTTATCGTCTGGGTAATTGTTATTAAAGCGGACCCTACTAACTCTACCCCCGACCCTATAAATTGTAAAGACTGAGATGCCGCAAAATTACGCCCCTCTTCCCGTATAATAGATGCTTCCCTAAAGGCTTCGGTCAAAGCGAGTTCACCCTGGTATTTAACTTCCTCTGCCTGATCCATAGCCGCACCGTATTTACTTATACCGCCGAATATATTTCCAATTCCACTTAGATAATGTCCTAAAGACGGTTTACCATACCCTAAAGAACCATCTTCCGTTTTTTTAGACAATCGTTCTTGTTGAGAAAGAGTAGGCGGATTATATCCGCCGACTACCGGCGCTGTTCCGTATCCGTATCCTGTAGGATTCCACGTTCCTATAGCCATCAATTCACCTCACTGACTTCAACATCCAAAACCATCGACATAAGAGTACAAGGATAGGGAAGTGTTTGAATAACCCACATAGTTCTCTGCTCATCATAATCATCATATCCCGGATATTCTTTTACCCCCGTAAAAAGAAGAGGCGGTCTGTCGGTATATTGTACCCCTTCTCTAAAACTTATTTTTTGCGTATCATAGGGATTAACTCCATAAGACACACCCAAAGCATTTCTAAATTGTAAATGAATCTTATTAATTGATTTAGTTTTCCCCGGCGTAATACCTATAGACAATAATAATTCCAAAGGCATCGTTTGAACCCGACCATAATATGACAAACCCACTATGACGTATGTCGCCTGGGTATCCAAAGTAATGGCGCCGTCTACTACAGTCCTATTTGGATGAATACCTCCGTCTGCAATAATTGAAACTGTCTCCCCTTCCAAATGAGAAAGACCGGAAACTGTATCTTGGGTAAAATACCAATTTCCGCCGGTTATAGGAGAGGTAGACACAAAATCCTGTAGTATTTTACACTGGACTGAAGTTTCAGAAGTATAGGCAATAATTTGAGCTATACCCTGTTCAATGCCCGTATTATGTTTAACTACTATTTTACGAAGTAAATCAGTAGCACTAAATATGGAGGCACTTGCTGTGAATGTCACGTTGTCCCCTGTAACTGCTCCCGGAGTTATATCTATGTCTTCGACTGTCGTATCTAAAGATAAACAACTGTCTAAATGTATTTGCCTTTTCTGGGCATAGAACATTAGATTCCTGTATATTGTATCATCGTAATTTTCATCACTAGAAGTTGGTCCGCTATAGAAATCCGATCGTTCCGGGATACGAGGATTCTTCGCCATATATTCTACATACCGTCTTGTAACTCCATCTATAACACGCTCGACAACTATCCAAACTCTGTCTTTATTATCGGTCTGCGGTTGCGCCGTTACGGACAACACTGTTCCATTACCACCAACTAAATGATTATTCCACGCTGAAATTCCTTCGCCCTCATTATATACAAAAGACAATAATCTTCCGTCCTCTGTCACCGCCCAGATTTGATTAGGATTCCCCTGTTGATACGCCAACTGTACCACTCCGGACTGTGTTATTTCGTCTGATTGAATAGTCTCATCTACTGATTTATACCCGTCATTTAAAAAACTATATTTAAAACTGTATATTACTTCCCCGCCGCGCTGGGCATAAATAATATCAGTACCAAAATTAACAGGCATTATATCCGCCACTCCAAAATTATCCACCGGAAATGATTGAATAGCTGACCCGGATATGGGCGTAGCATCCGAACCCCCGTTCACTTTAAGCATCCCAGCATAAGTACCCGTCGCTAAAAATTGTCTGGTACCCATGAAAAATCTTATCCTATCTACTGAAGAAGTAGATGCGGAAGTTAAAGCATAAGATACCGCGTCATCCGGATCTGTCCCTACAGTAAATACTTCATATCGCGTAGAACCGTCTGCGGGATCGGGACTCATCGAACCAAACAATAAATCAGGGTCATTCGCACTTCCACCGTGAAATACCCGCCCGCCAAAAAACCCTACAGTAGCCGGACAATTTCCGTCAAGAATAGTTGCCCCACCGGAAATATAAGTAGTAAAAACGGTAGTATCCACTCCTATTGTAAAATTCGTAGCATCAACTACAGTCACCGTATAAATGTTATGATTAACTTCAGTCATGCCTGAGACATCTTCTATAAGCACTTCATCACCGTCTAGAAATCCGTGAGCGGCGGTGGTCGTAACTTGTCCCAGAAGAGCATTAGATATATTACTAATTTCCACCTGTTCAAACGGATCGTCTGTCCTAGTATATGTCATAAGAGTCCAGGTCCCATCCCCATATCTCGTTATTTTTCGGGGAAGATATTCGGGATGGTCTATATACATTATGTCCGCTTTTTGAGCAAATTTTAATTGACGTAAATCCGCCGTCTCATATGGAGACGCTATTTCATAAACTCTCGCTACTGTTCCGCTCCCGATATAAGCATCAAATCCTGAAGTATCAATAGCATTTCCATCCTGATCGGTTAAAGAAAAAGTATCGGACGCTGGAGCGGTAAAGGAAACTTTAATATTACTTAATTCCGGCGTTTCTGTATTGTCTGATGTGTGTAAAAAAGCTTTCACTTTCAGAGTCCCGGAAGCGGCTAGTGTAGATATATTAGCATTAATTGTCGTGGCGGTACTACTCTGGATAAAAGTTTCATCACTTGTCGCCCATGCCGCACCGGTCCAATATTTATACACCAATCCATTATCTACCGATAAAATATATCGAACTTCATTATTTGCCGTATTTGCTTCCGCCGCTACAAAATCGTTTAAAGCGACAGTAAAAGGAAATCCACTATTTGTCTCTATTGTAGGATTTAAAACAGAATAAGGTGGCACATTGACAAGTTTTGCCACCCCGCCTGTGACCTCTATAGCACCTCCATAATTATAATTTGCTCCGTTAGAAAAAGTCCAGTTTCTTTCTGAAATACCCGGGTCCGGCGAATCCGCGACAAGAAAAAATCTGCCATTGAGTTA
>JBFZAB010000077.1:0-5149 GCA_041309285.1 Candidatus Omnitrophota bacterium | reverse complement strand
ATTTATAATAAAAAATCTTGTCGAAACTGACATCTTTGGAGAGGAAATGACCTTTCTGAAGCGTTTAATTTTCTTGTTTAAGAATATAAAGCAGCTATAATACATATTTGTAAATGAAGAAAACGCGTAAACCTAAACAAGAACCTAAACAAGTAAACAAGTAAACAAGACGTTTTATGCATCTTGTTAGAAGCCTGTAGTTTAGGAAACAATTCCAAAAGGTGATGGAGAAAAGAATTGTTTCAGAACTACTTGATATCTGAGGGTATAGGTAAAACGTCTTATTAACTTATCGGTGAATAGAATGACGGATAGGACTAAAGAAGAGCTGATTAAAGAGGTAAATCTCTTAAAAAAAAGGGTAGCAGAGCTTGAGAAATATGAATTCAAGCTTAAAGAGTTAGATGATAAAATCATAAGGCGTTCCGTAGAACTGGCCAGGATCAATGTAGATCTTAAGGACGAGATTAAAGAGCGTAAAAAGGCAGAAGAGGCGCTCAAGGAAAATGAGAAAAAGATACGCGCTCTTTATGATCAAGCCTTTCAATTTATTGGACTGATGACTCCGGACGGAACCTTGATAGAAGCCAATAGGACAGCTCTGCGGTTTAGCGGGATTGAATTAGCGGATGTTTTAAATAAGCCTTTCTGGCAGACTCCCTGGTGGACCCATTCTCCGGAGTTGCAGGAAAAATTGCGAAAAGCGATAAAAAAAGTGGCTCAAGGGGAATTTTTCCGTTTTGAAGCAACTCACCTTGACAAAAATGGAGCCGTGCATTACGTGGATTTTTCGCTTAAACCGGTTAAAGATAAATCTGGGAAGGTAATTTACATGATCCCTGAGGGCCGTGATATAACCGAATATAAGAAATCAGAAGAGAAGGGTGAGAAATAAATTTAGAGAGTTTTTTCCTTATGAAATACAAGAGGTGTTGTATATTATATAGAAGAATAAAAGAGCTTGACAAGAACAACAGTATAGTGTATCATTGATAATGAAAACCATTATCAATAAGGAGCGATATGTTAACAAGAGGAACATGTAGGGGAGAAGGTTGGTGGCATGGAAAGTTCAGGGGATGCGGATATCGGCTTACCTTGGGCCGCGAAGCAATTCTTGATATTCTCTCTAAGTCTGAGGGGCACTTGAGCGCCGAAGATATCTATATGAAAATACATCCTAAGTATCCTAACGTAGGCTTAACTACGGTTTACAGGACATTGGATGTATTATCGGGCCTGGGGATGGTCTATAAGCTTGATTTTGGCGACGGTAGATCGCGGTATGAGTTCGCCGAAGGGCCTAAAGGGGCCCATCATCACCACCATTTGGTTTGTACGCAATGTAATAAAGTCATTGATTATACTGATTTTATTGATGACGAAGTTGAACTGCTTAACCAAACAGAGAAGGGTTTGGGGCAGAAATACAAATTTAAGATAACCAATCATCTCATACAGTTCTATGGATTATGTGAGGAATGCAGCGGTAAGAAATAAGGCTATATTTTTTTTACCTGTAAATGAAAATGATTTTCATTAAGAGAAAGGGAGGTGGTAACCATGCCAGGTTTTGATGGGACAGGACCAAGAGGTCAAGGAGCCATGACCGGCGGCGGAAGAGGCTATTGTGTTATGCCTGCCGGTGAAATTGCAAGTCCGCTTGGAAGAGGAGCTTATGTAGGAAGGGGCGCAGGCAGAGGTTGGCGCAATTGTTTCTACGCAACCGGCCGTCCGGGATGGATGAGGGCGCAGAGAGGTATGCAGGCTTTCGGAGGGGTAGGTAGCAGCTTATCTAAAGAAGATGAGTTGCTTACGCTTAAGAGTCAGGAGGAGTACCTAAAAAAGGAACTCGATGTTGTCCAGGCGCGGGTTCAGGCATTAGAAACTGAATAAGAAAGGAGTATGTTTAACATGAGAGTCGGAGTCGTTCTAGAAGATGAGAAGGGTTTGAATGGCAATGTTTGCGCCCATTTTGGGCAGTGTAAATTTTTCTTTTTAGCTGATATTGATAAAGATAAAAAGAAAATAACTAGTACACGCATTGTGCCCAATAACACTGTACATGGTGGGGGTGGATGTGTGGCAGTTGATGAGATCTTAAAACATAAAATTACTCATGTTATTGCTGGAGGCATGGGGATGGGCGCGCAGCAGAAATTTGCCAGCGCCGGAGTAGAAGTGTTTGGCTACGCTGGTAATGTGCAAAAAGCGCTCGATGATTTTATGAATAACGCTTTGGGCGGCCTTGATGCTTGTAAAGATCATGGCGATAGCGGAAGCTGTCATTAACACCCGGTCATATTAGGATTGGCTGGTGTTTTGCTTTCTGCGAAGAAAGGAGATTAAAAGCTATGGAAAATACTGCTGGAGTTGTGAGTCGAATTCCACTAATCGGAGAAAAAGCCCCAGCGTTTGAAGCTGATACTACACAGGGTAAGATTAAATTTCCAGATGATTATCAAGGCAAATGGGTAATTTTATTCAGCCATCCAGCGGATTTTACGCCGGTTTGTACGACTGAGTTTATGACTTTTGCCACTATGGAAAAAGAGTTTGAGGTTTTAAATTGTAAGCTTATCGGTTTATCTATTGATAGCCATTACAGCCATATTGCTTGGTTGCGAACGATCAAGGAAAAGATCGAGTTTAAAGGGATGAAGAATGTCGAAGTTAAATTTCCGGTGATCGCAGATGTTAAAATGGACGTTGCCAATAAATATGGCATGGTGCAGTCTGCGGCTAGCGACATCAGCCCGGTGCGTGCCGTATTCTTCATTGATCCGGAAGCTAAGGTGAGAGCGATTATCTTCTATCCGGCATCATTGGGAAGGAATTTTCAGGAGATTAAGCGTGCGCTTATCGCTATACAAACTGCTGATACTTACAAAATAGCTACTCCTGCGGATTGGCATCCGGGTGATGATGTTATCGTGCCTCCTCCGGGAAGTTGCGGCGCGGCTAAGGATAGAGTTGATAACGCGCAAAAAGAAGGTATTAAGTGTCTTGATTGGTTTCTATGTTTAAAACCACTCAAGCTTAAATAATTGTAAAGAAAGGAAATGGATATGAGAATATGTGTTACTTCAGAAGGTAGTAGCTTGGATTCTAAGGTAGATCCGCGGTTCGGCAGGTGCCAGAATTTTCTTATTGTCGACTCCGATACATTAGAATTTGAGGCTATTGGAAATCCGAATATCGAATCCATGGGGGGCGCGGGTATTCAGTCTGCGCAGCTGGTTGCTTCAAAACAGGTTAAGGCTGTGGTTACTGGAAATGTCGGGCCGAATGCTTTTCAAACACTACAGGCGGCGGGGGTAGAAGTTTTTACCGGCGCATCAGGCACTGTTAAAGAAGCGATTGAGAAATATAAAAGAGGAGAATTTAAGGCGAATTCCAGCCCAAGCGTAGGTTCGCACTCTGGAATACCGAATAAGAAAAAGTAATAATGGGACATCCCGCGCTAAGAAATATGCCCCGCCCAATAGGAAGGGCGGGTACGCCGCCTTCTGCGGCGATTGCCCGGGCGTTGCCTGCCTGCCGGTAGGCAGGTCTAGATAGAGAAGGAGCGGCTATGGCGGCTAAAGTCGATAAAAAGAAATGTAATGGTTGTGGTGCGTGTAAAGAGATTTGTCCGGTTAACGCGATAAAAATTGAAAATGGAAAGGCGGTAATCAGCGATGATTGCGTGGAATGCGGCGCTTGCGTAAATCAATGTCCAGCTGAAGCAATTTCAATTTAGGAGGTGATTAGTATGCCAAGAGGAGATGGAACAGGTCCTTTAGGGCAAGGCCCAGGAATGGGAAGAGGCAGAGGTAAGGGCGGAGGAAATCGTCAGGGCGCAGGCCCCGGAGGAAATTGTGTTTGCCCTGCTTGTGGGACAAAGGCTGTGCATCAAGCAGGTATGCCGTGTGCCTCAATGAATTGTCCTAAGTGCGGAATAATGATGGTTAGAGAGTAGGGATTAAATCTTGGATAAGGAAGTTCTTGCGAATCATAAAATATATTTAGAGAGAAAAAAGCTTTACCAAAGTTTTGGCTACGACGTAGAAAAGGAAAGAGATTTTATCTTAGTTCAGGCGAAGCCTCTTTATGGGAAAATTCTTGAGGCTGGAACTGGCAAGGGTAATTTTGCGCTCGCTTTGGCTAAGGCAGGGTATTGTTTTGTTACTTTTGATATATCAACGGCTGAGCAGCGTTTCGCAAAGCTAAATATTGCGCATTTTGGTTTCCAAAAGCAGGTAGATTTCAGGATTGAAAACGGTGAACGTACCAGTTTTTCTGACGGCAGTTTTGATACAGTTTTTTCTGTAAATGTCCTCCATCACCTACGCAATCCTTATCAAGTCCTTGATGAGTTAATTAGGCTGCTTTCACAGAATGGAAAACTTATCTTAGCGGATTTTACTGAAGAAGGTTTTAAAATTATGGACAAGATCCACGCTCTTGAAGGTAACGCGCATGAAGTGGGTAAAGTTAAATTAACAGATGCCGAGGCCTATCTGGGGAAAAAATGTTTTTTAGTAAGGAGTATCCAAAGTACGTATCAGCATGTATTAATTGCAAGCAAAGACTTAAATAAAATCAATGATCATTTCAATTGCTAGCGGTAAGGGCGGCACGGGTAAAACTACGGTCGCGGTTAATTTGGCGTTATCCATTGATAACGTGCAGTTTCTTGAATGTGATGTGGAAGAACCTAAAGCACATATTTTTCTTAAGCCAAAAATCGAAAAACAAGAAAAGGCCTTTATTCCCGTTCCGGAAATTGATGAATCAAAATGCGTTTATTGCGGTAAATGTGCCAAGGTTTGTGTTTATAACGCGATAGCGGTGTTACCCGGGCAGAACGGAAAGAAGGGTAGTACTTTAATATTCTCGCAGTTATGCCATGGCTGCGGCGCCTGTAGCGCTCTTTGCCCTGAAAAGGCGATAAAAGAAGTAAATAGAGAAATCGGCGTAGTAGAGCTTGGTAATTCCGGCCAGATAGAATTTATTCATGGAAAACTAAATATCGGCGAAGCAATGTCTCCGCCGCTTATCCGTCAGGTTAAAGAACATATTAATCCTAAGAAAACCGTAATCATTGATGCTCCTCCGGGTACGTCTTGCCCTGTAGTTACTTCAGTTAAGGGGAGTGATTTTTGTG
>JBFZAB010000076.1:0-3209 GCA_041309285.1 Candidatus Omnitrophota bacterium | reverse complement strand
AATCTGAAACAACTCTTCTTGATAAAAACGGGCTTCCTGCTGCCTTGGGAAATAATGTCTTTAGCCTTTACCGTAATTTTTATCTTTTTTATATTTCACTGGTTTACCTCTTCTGTTTTTATTTTATGCCTTGCGGGGCTTCTCTTCAAGCAGGTTATTTCCGAAATCCCTTACATTATCCTGAGCGCTGTATATTCAATTATAAAAAAACCTCTCCTGCTAAAACCCGATATATTCGCGGAGGAAACGGGTATTATTTCCCCGGAGTTCCCTTCTTCAATTTATATACCTCAGAAGGCAAAAAATATCGAGGAGGTTTATGCCGCAATAGGACAGGGTTTACGGGCATTAAGAAACAATTCCTCTTCCAAAAATAATCTCATGTTCATATATCACAGCGATACAGAAGACCCTTATCTGATTAAGGAAGAAATCCGTTTAATATTGGAGGCAAGGGAGGAATTTGGAAACCGGGTATTTTTATTCTGCCGCAATAAAGAGGCTTACAATCCTTTATTCCTAAAAAAACCCGGCGGATATATGAGCGACTATCAGATACTTACTTGCGGCATCTGGCACCCTTTGACATACATCGCAAATACATTTGACGGGCGCATGCAAAAAATACTGCGCCGGGGAAAAACAGAGGATTTTTTCCCTTTTTATCCCGACAGTCCGAGCGAAGGATGCCAGTTCTTTATCAAATACGGTAAGGACATCTTTGTTAAAGAGCGACTTATCCTTGAGAAAAATACAGGGCTTGATAAAAGTTTTGGTTATGAAATAAAAATAATTTCCGGGGAATATCTTGTGAATATGGCGGACCCTGCGGAGCGCTATTTAATTAACCATGGCGCAATAGTTAACCTAAAGGGAAAAACCATTCTTAAACCCAACCAGTGGAAAATTGACACCTCGGGAAAGATAGAAGTCATCCAGGGAGAGCAAACTTTGTTTGAAAGGAAATTTTTTTCCTTTATCTTTGTCAATGTTGTGGAATTAACCGGAAATAAAAAGTTGTTTTTGGATAAACTGGCAAATCTTATCGACATGGAAACTGGAAAAATCTGGGCAAAGCGCGAAAATTATATTATAAAAATTAAGTTTTCGCTCTACAAATACAGTAGCAACACATTTGAGTTGGTAAAAAATGACTTTGAAGCAGATAAGAGCCGTTTCTGTGGCGAAGATTACCGGAGACTTGTATTTGACCGGTTTAATACGATACCCCGGGAAAGTATAGATGAGCTTGTAAAAGAAGATTTTATTTCGCCGTCGGAAGCCCTCCAGGCTTCAGAGATGGGCCTTGTCGGCAATATCTACAGCCTGCATATCGCGAAGAAAGGGTTTGAACAAGAATTCTTTGTCGAAGATTCAATATTTGCATTAAAAGAGAAGGTTAACGGCGGTTATCTGGTTAGAAAAAGCAGCGGTTTTAGCCTAGATAATGATGGTAATATTATATACAAAGATTTGGTTGTCGAGCCTAAAGATAATCTAAAAGAAACATTGACTCGGGAAGAAAAAGGGAAAAGATATCTTGTTATAGAAGAAAAGGGAGTTCAATATTTTTTAAGGGACTCGGCAAGAACAAAAAAAATAGAATATAAGGAAGGGGAAATTTTCTTTTATATAAAAAATCCCTGGATTAATAAAACCAAACCAGCAACAGGGGGATTTATAGTTAATGAAAAAGACGGATTCCTCTTGGACAAAAATGAATCACTCTGGTTCACCATAGATACTCATCAGGAGTCGTTACCTGTAAAAATAGCCGAGAAAATAAGGGTTAAAAAAATAATTAAAGAAAGTCTTTTTATCGATTATACGAATGGCGAATGCCTTAAAAAAAGCCTCCTGATTTCCGAGACAGGTTCGTGGTATAAAGACGAAAATGGGGATTTGCGCAAAAGAAGGCTTATCGCGTCAAGGGACTTTATCCATTTCAGCGAGAACCTGGATGCCGTAGTTTTCCTACCTTTCTCAAAAGAGAAAAAAGTTTATCCTCTTGGCTCATACAGCCTGGGAAGAAATTATTTATGGTCTAAAGAAGAAGATACATATTGCGAAATTATCCCTCAAAAAAATATTAGCGAGCAAAACGGCGATTTGGTTTGGGAAAAAATAATTGCGCTGAAGGGGCAGTACCGCTTCAGCGCTGACGGAAAAGCAATAATCGGTACGGAAATACTTCCTTACGGAACATATTTAAAATTTGAAAATGGATCAACTCTTGAGGATGCATCGGGAAATTTCATTTTTGCCGACTCTTGTATAAAAATAATTAACCAGACCGACTCCGATGCGGAATTTCAGCCTTTGACTATTCCCTATATAAACAGCCGTCTGATACGTAACTTATGGGAGGATTCCCCTTACTTAATGTATCAACCGGAAATCAGTTTTGCAAACCAGGGGCAGTCTATTTTTTCCAGATTTAACAGCTGGGCACAACAGATATACCGTTTCGCGGGAAGGGCTTTCTTTAATGTCTTTGGAGAAAGTTCCGCCTACGGTAAAATGACAAAACTAATAGAGGCATATGTAAATAATATTGTGTTTAAGGAGGCAATACCGCCAATAGCAAGAACTCATGACCATTGGGAGGCAATGCACCTCAAAACAGCGCTTATCCTGTCCCACCCGGGTCTAAAAGCTAAAAATCTGATTGAGAACACTCCTCCCAATTTTTTCGCCTTCCTTAAGCGCCAGGAAGGATGGATCGGGGGCGACCTTGTTTTACTGGAACACGAATCAACCTTTGGAATCGCTCTTGATTATCTAAGGGCGTTCCTTTGTTTACTAAGATTTGATTTCCAAGGATTGCGTTTCTGGAAAAATTATTCCCGCAAGAGAATAAAATATCTAAAAGAACGACTTGATTCTCCTTCTAATCTTGCAAAATTATTCCGCATATGGACAATAAACCGGCTTATTTTTTGCCCCTTTTATTACGGCATATGGCTTATGCTTGTAGGAAGCTTTTCTTTAATAATACCTGGTGCGTTAACCGTAAAATCTGCTTATTTATCCTGGATTCTTTTCTGGTCAACACTGGGTATTTTAATAGTTCTCTCCAAGGTAATTGTTCCTTTCCTGGAACGTTTCCTGTACTATGAAACTAACAAGGCTAAATTTCTCATTGTCATTGCGGCAACAGGAATCGCTGTCATAATCAACAGGCTGGGAGAATCAGTTTTTCCTGCCTA
>JBFZAB010000075.1:0-2720 GCA_041309285.1 Candidatus Omnitrophota bacterium | reverse complement strand
TCCATAATGATTAAAAGAATAGAAGATGAAACAAAGGAAGAGGCGGATAAGAAGGCTAGGGCAATAATCGGCCTGGCCATTCAGCGCTGTGCGGCAGAGCATACCGTCGAGACTACGGTTTCGGTAGTCAGTCTGCCTTCGGAAGAAATGAAAGGAAGAATTATCGGGCGTGAAGGCCGAAACATCCGCGCGTTCGAGATGGCAACGGGAGTGGATGTTATTATTGACGATACCCCTGAAGCGGTAACTCTTTCAGGATTTGATCCTGTCAGGCGCGAGATTGCCCGCATATCCCTTGTCCGTTTGATCGAAGACGGACGCATTCATCCCGCGCGTATCGAAGAGGTGGTGGAAAAGGTAAAGAAAGAGATGGAAGAATCCCTGCAGGAAGAGGGCAAGGGTGCCGTCCTGGATTTGGGTATTCACAGGCTGCATCCTGAATTAGTCAAGCTGCTCGGGCGCCTTAAATACAGGACTAGCTACGGGCAAAACGTCCTTCAGCACTCTAAAGAAGTGGCTTACCTGATGGGCGTTATGGCTTCGGAATTAAAACAGGATTTTCAGATTGCCCGCCGCGTCGGACTACTGCACGACATAGGTAAGGCCGTAGACCATGAAATTGAAGGAACGCATCCGCAGATAGGTATGGACATGGTTCGTAAATACGGTGAGCCTGATATTATAGCGCAGGCTGTAGGCGCGCATCATGAGGATATTGAACAGAATAGCATCTATGCTGTTCTGGCACAGGCCGCTGATGCCATAAGCAGTTCGCGCCCCGGCGCAAGAAGGGAAACGCTTGAATCTTATATAAAACGCCTTGAAAAGCTAGAATCGGTTGCTGATTCGTTTACGGGCGTAGAGAGGGCATTTGCCATTCAAGCCGGAAGGGAAATACGGGTCATGGTTTTTCCTGATAAAATATCGGATACCGAGACTGCGGCCCTTGCGCGCGAGATAAAGAAAAAAATAGAGGAAGGACTGGAGTATCCGGGACAGATTAAGATAACCGTGATACGTGAAACCAGGGCGGTAGAATACGCAAAGTAGAATGAAGCTGCAATCCGCCGCAAAATTTTGGCGGATGCATGGCTGAATTCTACCCAGCCCTAATTTTGATGTGTATTATGTTATCTGTTAAGGGCTAAAAAGATTAAATAAAACTAAAATATTATAGTTAAACCGGAACCCGTCTTAAGTATAGATTCAAGAAATCTCTAAAAAGCAAAATTAGGGCTGGGTTCAATTCGCACGTATAAGTTACATATGCTGTCGTTATGTAACTTATGTGCTCATTGAATATGAAGATACTATTCATGGGAGATTTGGTCGGCAGTCCCGGCAGAGAGGCGATCGGGGCACTGTTACCCCGGATTAAAGAAGAAGAGAAAATTGATTTCTGTATTGCCAATGCCGAAAATTCCGCAGGAGGTTCGGGTGTAAATACCGAAATTGTCAGGGAGCTCCTGGGGCATGGTTTGGAGTGCCTTACTTCGGGAGATCATATCTGGAAGAAAAAGGAAGTTTTTCAGATAATAGGTTCTGAGCCCAGGCTTTTAAGACCGGCAAATTATCCCGAGATTGCCCCGGGAAATGGTAGCGGTGTCTACGAGACTGCCAAGGGAATTAAGGTGGGCGTAATTAATGTGTTGGGTAGGGTATTTATGGACAATATAGACTGTCCATTTCGCGCCGCCTCGCGCGAAGTGGAAAAACTCCAGAGCCGGACAAAGATTATAATTGTGGATATACATGCAGAGGCAACTTCGGAAAAAGAGGCAATGGGTTATTATCTTGACGGCAGCGTTTCGGCGGTATTGGGAACACATACCCACGTTCCGACAGCGGACGAAAAAATTCTCTCCAAAGGCACAGCCTACATATCCGATGTCGGTATGGTTGGTCCTAAAAATTCTATCCTCGGAAGAAAACCCGAACAGGTTCTGGAAAGATTTATTACCCAGATGCCCACGCGGTTTGAGATTGCCGAGGGTGAAATCGAGCTGCAAGCGGTTGTCGTCGATATAGATGAAAACACGGGCCTGGCAAATTCTATAAAAAGGATATCCAGAAGCATAAATTGCTAAGCTGTTAGATTAATTTAAGAGATAAAAATCTTAAATATAACAGTAACAGTAAACAATATAGGCAATTTACTAATGCAGCCATTAAAAATTAATGAACACCGTTATATCTATACTGTATCCGAGCTTAACCGCCAAATCCTCACAATCTTAGAAGATAGTTTCCCCGTCATCTGGGTGGAGGGCGAGGTATCGAATTTGAGAAGGCCTTCCTCCGGACACCTGTATTTTACCCTTAAGGATGAGAATGCCCAGCTCAGAACAGTGCTTTTTAAAAATAATCAGGAGAAGTTGAAATTTGAATTAGAGGATGGCCAGAAGATAATCTGCGGTGGTTCCGTCACGGTCTACGAAAGACAGGGAGAATATCAGCTGCTTGCAGAGAAAATAGAACCCTTAGGAATAGGCGCCTTGCAGCTGGCCTTGGAACAATTAAAGGAAAGGCTGATGAAAGAGGGGCTCTTTGATCCGTTGCATAAAAGAGCGCTTCCTGCTATGCCGCGCCATATTGGTATAGTTACCTCTCCCACGGGAGCGGCGATAAGAGATATATTAAAAGTAATAAGGAGAAGATTTTTTAATATCGAAATAAGCATAAACCCTGTACGTGTGCAGGGTGAAGGGGCAGCACAAGAA
>JBFZAB010000074.1:0-7050 GCA_041309285.1 Candidatus Omnitrophota bacterium | reverse complement strand
ATTTAGAGGCCAATAGCTCTTTTTCGCTTACCGTTTCGCTTGATTCGATTTATGGATTGGATTTCGATAATTACAAAACGTACGAAAAATGCATTAATTCAATTACCGGAGAAGACCTGATAAGAATTGCCAGGCAATATCTTAACATAAATAATTATGTCCTGGTGGAACTGATTCACTGAAATAATGTTTCTTTAGACATAAACGGATTGATTAGGATATCCATTTATGGTATCCTATACAATTATATAGAGATATGTTGCGTCAACCTTATGTTGCCGGACAATTTTATTCTGGTTCAAGGACTGCACTAATTAAGAATCTAAGCGGGCTTGTTAAAAAAAACCTTGTTACTTTGCCTGCCCTGGGGATTGTTTTGCCGCATGCCGGATATGTATACTCGGGTAAGGTGGTCGGGGAGGTTTTTTCGAGAATAAAAATTCCCGAAACGGTAATTATCATCGGACCTAATCACACAGGTTTTGGCTTGTCTTCTAGTATTATATCCAACGGTGAGTGGCTTACTCCGCTGGGCAGAGTACGAATAGATTCTGATCTGGCAGAGAAGCTGCTGAACGTTTCCGGGTTTCTTAAAGAAGACGATTTGGCCCACAGATGTGAACATTCCATAGAGGTGCAGCTTCCTTTTTTACAGTTCCTAAACAAGGAATTTAGTTTTGTGCCGATTGTTATTGCTTCGGCCGAATTAAGTACACATCAGGCAATCGGCAAGGAAATTGCCAAAGCGGTTAGATCCTCAAAAAAAGATGTCCTGATTATCGCTTCATCGGATATGACGCACTACGAGCCGCAATCCGAGGCTGTTTATAAAGATAATCTGGCAATTGAGGCGATACTTAAGCTGGATGAAGAACTTCTTCTTGAGCGTGTTGAAAAATATCATATAACCATGTGTGGCTACGCCCCGTGCATTGTCATGTTATCGGCAGTCAAGGAATTAGGGGCAAAAGAGGCGGAGTTAATAAAATATCAAACCAGCGGAGATGCGCGGGGAGACTACAGCTCGGTGGTAGGTTATGCCGGGATGATAATAAGGTAGGAGGATAAGTATGGAAGAGAATGAAAAGAAAATAGATGAGTCCTGGAAAGAAAGAGCCGAGAAAGAAAAAGAAGAGCATGCTGCAGGTAATATAAACAACATGCCGGAGCCGAATTTTAAATTATTTTTAAGCAGCCTGGGTATGCAGGCCTTGATTGCGCTGGGGGAATTAGAAAATCCCGTAACTAATAAAAAAGAGCCGGAACTTAATCAGGCAAAATATCTCATTGATATAATCGGAGTTCTTAAGGATAAAACCAGGAATAATCTGGATAAGGATGAAGAGGGGATGCTGGAAAATCTCCTCTATCAGCTGAGAACGCTTTACGTGACTAAATCAAAATGAAAACCAAAGCAAGTTCGTTACTAAAAATAGCTATAAGTCTTTTTTTTATCGCCTTACTCGTATTTATAATGCGCGATAAAATAAAGGATGTCTTCGGGATATTAAGGAAGGCAAATCCTCTGTACTTTGTTTCCGCAAGCATTCTTTATATCCTTATCATGATCATACTTTCGGCAAGGCTTAGAAAAGTTATGGCTGTACAGAATGTAATGATTTCCGTAAAAAATGTTACTTATTTAAGCCTTGTCGGTTTTTTCTTTAATAATTTCCTTCCCACTTCGGTTGCCGGAGACGTAGTTAAGGCGCACTATACTGCCCGCTATACGGCAAAGACTTTGGAATCTTATACCTCCGTGATCATCGATCGTATCTTCGGGCTAGTATCCTTTGTCTTTATCGCTTCCTTTGCCCTTATTTTTGCCGATAGAGGCGTTAAGAGTCCTCTGGTTATAAGAATAATTCTGGCCATGATTACCTGCTCTCTTGTTGCCCTATATTTAATATCTACGGATTTTATCACCAAGAGAGCTGGTAGATTCTTGGCAAAATTTAAGTTTTTGCAATTTAACAGCCGGATACCGCTGCTTCTTGATGCCATTGCGCGCTATAGAGGTAATATGCGCGTGATTTTATTTGCGCTATATACTTCGGTAGTTGCCCAGGTTATTTCGGTTTTTATTGTTATTATTTTAGCCAGGGGGCTTTCGGTAAATATCTCCCTAGGGCTCGTTTTTCTTGCTCTTCCGATAATCACGATAATAAGCATGCTTCCTTCGTTGAATGGGTTAGGTATAAGGGAAGGGGCCTATGTATTTTTCCTGGGAAAATACATAGGTAAAGAACAAGCGCTTTCTATATCCATACTCTGGCTTGGAGTTATACTTACGGTAAGCTTTGTGGGGGGAATCGTGTATTTTCTTAAAGACAAACTACTAAAGGGAGACTTGAAACAATGATAGATAAAGAACTTTTATCAATTTTGGCCTGTCCGGATTGTAAAGGCGATGTAGAACTGAAAGAAGAGAAGATTATTTGTAAAAAATGCGGCCTTAAATACCCGGTCCGCGACGGTATACCTATAATGCTTATTGAAGAAGCAGAGAAATAAGCAAGGATATAAGTTATGGAGGCTTATTTTAGAAGTCAAGCGACATAACTTATGAATCTGAGCTTACCCGGTGCTAATTTTCGGTATACTCTGCAAAATTAGTGCTGGGTCTACGCAATGACTTATGATATATAAATAAAGTACTACTAATAGGCAAGCTGTATACTCATTGAGAGGAGGGTAAAAATGTCCCGCATATTGATTATCCATGGCCCGAACCTTAATCTTTTAGGTAAGCGTGAACCGGAAATCTACGGCAAGATAAGTCTGGCTCAGATAAATCACGCTCTAAAAGATCTGGCCAGGGAAAAAAATATTGAGCTCGATATCGTGCAATCAAACCACGAGGGAGAGATAGTTGAACTTATTGCCAAGGCATCTAGACTGCACTTTGACGGGATAGTCATTAATCCTGCTGCCTATACCCATACCAGTGTTGCCATCAGGGACGCTATACAGGCAACAAAAATTCCTGCCGTTGAAGTTCATCTTTCCAATATTTACGCCCGCGAAGATTTCAGGCACACCTCTTTAATCGCCCCGGTTGCAAAAGGGCAGATTGCCGGATTTGGGCTGCACAGTTATATATTAGGTTTAGAGGCCCTTTTGGATATTATTATTGCTAAGAGGAAATAAATCTTCATGGAAAACCGCCTACATAAGATACTGGCAGAATTATCCGCCAGAAATCTAGATGCCTTCCTTGTCACAAAAGATGCTAACGTAAGTTATCTTTCGGGTTTTATTATGGGTGATGCTATTCTTCTTATTATGCCCGGCAAAGGAAACCTATTAATTACCGATTCCCGCTTTATACAGGAAGTTTCGGCAATAAAGAATTTTAAGGGTGAGATTACATCAACAGGTATTCCGGCCTACCTCAGAGCCAGGTTTAAGGAGTTTAATCTGCGGCGTGTGGCATTTGAATCCGATGCCTTAACCCACCACCAGTTTTTGTTGCTCAAGGACGCCTGTTCCGATACAGAACTAATTCCCGTACACGGTCTGATAGAAGAACTAAGAACAATTAAAGATGATTCCGAGATAAAATTAATAAAAGAGGCGACTAAGATTTCCCTGGATGCCTTTAATGTACTAAAAGCAAAAATTAATCCCGGTATGACCGAAAAAATGATTGCGGATTGCCTGGAATCATTAATCAGGGAACACGGGGCCTATAAAGCCGGATTTGACATAATTGTGGCTTCCGGGGTCAACAGTTCCCGTCCTCATGCCAGGCCAACAGGGCACATCTGGCAAAAGGATGAGCTACTTTTAATCGATTGGGGAGCCTGTTATGAGGGGTACAATTGTGACTTGACAAGGACGCTGTTTTCGGATAGAATTGACGCGGAGAAAAAAAGGATTTATAGAATATTGCTCGAGGCGCAGGAAAAAGCGTTTTTGGCAATCAGGCCCGGCGTGAAGGCAAAGGAAATCGATTTGCTTGTGCGTAACTTTCTTAAAGAGAATAAGTTGGATAAACTTTTCTTGCACAGCCTTGGGCACGGGATTGGCCGGGATGTTCATGAGTTACCGAACATATCTGCAAGGAGCGAAGCAGAGTTAAAAGAAAACATGGTTTTTGTAATAGAACCGGCTGTATATTTCAACGGTGAATTTGGGATTCGCCTTGAGGACCTGGTGGTAGTGACTAAAAACGGTTGTGAGGTCCTTTCAAAAACTTAAGGAGAAAGTTATCATGATAAGCACGAATCAATTAAAGACAAGCCTTACCCTTTTAATAGATGGAAGTATTTATTCCGTTGTTGAATATGTGCATGTCAAACCTGGTAAGGGAAGTGCTTTCGTAAGGACAAAATTAAGAAATCTAAAAACCCAGAATGTAATCGAGCGCACATTTAAATCAGGCGATAAGTTCGAGGAAGCATATATTGAGCAAAAGAAATTACAGTATCTCTATAGAAGCGGCGATACTTTCCATTTTATGGATGAAGAAACATATGAACAGAAAGAAATTCTTAAGGAAAGTCTCGGAGTAAGCTGCCATTATCTTAAAGAAAATGCGATTGTGACGGTTTCGTATTACGACGGAAATATTATAAACGTGATACCTTCGACATTTGTAGAATTAAAGGTTGAATACACGGAACCCGGCATGAAAGGAGATACAGCTAAGTCTGCTTATAAAGCGGCGACACTGGAGACCGGATTTACGATTCAGGTACCTTTATTTATTGAAACCGGAGACATTATCAAGGTTGATACGCGTACGGGAGAATACGTTGCCCGTCTGGGCTGATATATGCTCAGAAATATTTAAGGGAAGGAGAATAAAATGGACCTCAAAGAAATTAAAGAATTAATCGACGTAATGAATGAACATGGCCTTGTCGAGATAGAAATTGAGAAAGGGGGAAATAAAATCCGCCTTAAGAAGGATTACGAAGGCAAGATGGTTCCCATGGTACTGAATAATAAGATTCCCGAAGCCAATTCGGCGAATTTCGGACAATCGGCAGCGCCGCAGGCAACCGATGCCTCATCCAGAAATAAACAGATTAAATCCCCCATGATTGGAACTTTCTACCGCACACCCCATCCCGATTCTCCTCCTTTTGTCGAAGTGGGAGACATAATCGAACCGGGGCAGGTTGTATGTATCATAGAGGCAATGAAATTAATGAACGAGATTAAATCGGAGGTAAAGGGCAAAATAGTTAAGATTATGGTTAATAACAGTGATCCTGTCGAATTCGGTCAGCCCATTTTTTTAGTCGAAGAGGTATGAATCCGAACTTTTAAACCCAAAATTTGAATTAAATATTGAAGTCGATTCCGGATTAACCAAAAAGGAGAAATGAGTGTTCTCTAAAATATTGATAGCCAATAGGGGCGAGATAGCCTTGAGGATAATCAGGGCCTGCAAGGAGATGGGCATACGCACGGTAGCCGTTTATTCGGAAGCTGATACGGATGCTCTTCATGCGAAGTTTGCTGATGAGGCGGTTTGTATTGGTCCGGCTAATTCGGCTGCCAGTTATCTCAATATCCCGAGCATAATCTCGGCAGCAGAGATTACGGATGTAGAGGCTATTCATCCTGGTTACGGTTTTCTTGCCGAGAATGCGCATTTTGCAGAAATCTGCCAATCCTGCCAGATTACTTTTATAGGGCCTTCTCCCGAAAGTATGCGGCTTATGGGTGATAAGCTTGCCGCAAAGGAAACCATGCGCAAAATAGGCCTCCCCGTTATTCCCGGCAGCATTGGTGCAGTCAAAGATAAGGATGAGGCTTTAAAAATTGCCCAGAAAATAAAATACCCCGTGATTATAAAATCCGCGGCAGGCGGAGGCGGAAAAGGTATGCGTATATGTCATAACGATGTACGTTTGGTAGGAGCATTAATGACCTGTCAGGCGGAGTCGGAGGCGGCTTTTGGAAAATCTGATGTTTATATAGAAAAGTATATCCCCAAGGCGCGGCATATAGAGGTGCAGATTCTGGCAGATAAACACGGACATGCAGTACATTTGGGCGAAAGGGAATGTAGTATACAAAGGCGCTATCAGAAACTTATTGAGGAAACACCTTCGCCTATAGTAGATGTTAAGTTACGTAAAAAGTTAGGAGAGTTTGCCATAAAGGCTGTTAAATATATAAACTACCATACCGTAGGCACAATAGAATTCTTGGTGGATGAGTCGGGTAGTTATTATTTTATGGAAATGAACACAAGGATTCAGGTAGAGCATCCTGTAACCGAGATGGTAACGGGGATAGATCTGGTAAAGCAACAGATCAAGATGGCGGCGGGAGAAAAGTTAAAGATTAAACAGGACGAAATAAGGGTAAACGGATGGGCCATGGAATGCCGCATAAATGCCGAAGATTCGGACAATAATTTTATTCCCTCCCCGGGAAAGATTACCCTGTATAACCCTCCGGGAGGTATGGGGGTAAGAGTTGATAGCCATATTTATTCGGGATATACCGTATCGCCCAACTATGATTCGCTACTTGCTAAATTAATAGTGCATGGCAAAACGCGGCAGGAGGCGATAAAGATTATGCAGCGTGCGTTAGAGGAGTTTATCATCGAACCTATTAAGACTACCGTTCCGTTCTGTAAAAACGTATTTGCTAATACGGATTTCTTAAGGGGTATATTTTTTACTGATTTTGTAAATAACTTACTGGGGGGTTCTGAATGAAAAAACACACACTTTGGAGTATATCAGAGCAGGAAAACAAGGCCGACTTCGGCGCAATGAGGATCAAAAACAAAGTTATAGCAACAATTGCCTCGACCGCCGCATCAGAGGTCGAGGGAGTGGCCAGGGCTGGCGGAAGCATTTCGAGCAGAATCAGGGGGTTATTTTCCAATAAGATTTATGACCGCGGGGCATTGGTTGAATTTAACGAAGATCATGAATTAAAAGTTGTGGTTTATGTTATTGCCAGATACGGCGCGAATTTGCCTAATCTTGCCGCAAACGTGCAATCTAGTATTAGGCTCGCTATAGAGAAAATGACAGGGATAGCTCCTCTGGAGGTAAACGTGATCATTCAAGG
>JBFZAB010000073.1:0-6902 GCA_041309285.1 Candidatus Omnitrophota bacterium | reverse complement strand
CCGGCATTGGTGATGGTTTTTTCGCTGGCCAGGAAGGTGGAGATGGACTGAAGAGCGGCCAGGACAACCAGACAGCTGGCTACCAGGGCCTCGATTAAGCCTACACCCGATGTTCTTTTATTCCTTTTATCTATCATCTTCATCACCTTCTTACCCTCCTTCCACCACTCTACCTGAAAGAGGTGCAAGAAGTATGCCAAACTCCGCTCAAAATCAAGATTTCTGCTCTTTAGCTAACGCAATATATAACAAAGATTTAGAATAATATTTCTCTTTAATTGCCTGCACTATCTATGGAGCAACCAGGGTAAGCGCTGATTTCGCTGTAAACTTATATTGCGCTCTGAATACGTATACCCCAACCCCAATGCTGTCAACATAATAGGAAAGTAAACTTTAGTTACACCTGTAACTTTAGTTGACCGCCTAATTGATTTGGCGTCCCTTAACAGTTATGGGCTAAGGACGATCTTCTTCGCTTATTTCTTCTTTCTGGTCGATAGTAATTTTCCAGCCTCGGTATCGTCCATCTTTACGAACCGCCGTAGCCAGAAAATCTTTCTGAGGATCAGTAGTCCTGACGGAATATTCAAAATATTGAGAGGGAGCTTCCTCATTAGTACTTAAGTCAAGGCCTAACTCTTTATTGATTTCAGTTAAACTTGTTACTTCTCCGGCGGGACTGGGATAATAGGTGTCGTTTTCGTTACGGTAGATTTTTTCAGCGGAGTAAATTAACTTCAAGTTTGTCCTGGCTATACGGCCACGGGACACTTCGACAGTCTTAATAAAAGGAGGTATGGACAAGGAGGCAAGGATGCCGATAATAATTACAACGGTTAAAATCTCAATAAGGGTAAAACCATATTTTCTTTTCATCTTTGTTCCTTAATGCCTGTCTATCTCTTATTTAAGGATATTAAGGTATATTGGAAATAATTTTACCGTCCTCATCCAGATTATAGGTAACCGTCACCCCTTTGGTGATTTTATCATTCTTTCCGGTAGCGGTAATAACCATATCATCAACTGACGTCCCGGATACCAAATAAGAAAAGTAGGCGTTATTGACATTATTGGGGTCTTCGATATCTAATCCACTCAAATCGCTACCGGTGACGAGAGTATCATTTTCCTGATAATACCTTATCTCCGCCCCTCTTATGGAACCAATATTAGAGGTTGCTTCAGCAACGCGCGCCTTTTTTATTGTCTTCATATACTGAGGCAGGGCAAGTGCTGCCAGTATTCCGATAATTATAATTACAACCAGAACTTCCAGCAGCGTAAAACCTCTTTTCTTCATAATTCACCTCCTATTTAAATCAATATTACGAGTTACTAGTTACGGGTTACCAGTTACGAGTTACGGATTATCCCGAATGAAGTTATTTCCCGGGTTAAACTTCGGGATCCCGAAGCATAACTTTAATAGTCACTACATTCGGGACCAAATTTTACTGCATTCTTACAGCACTGGAAATCCCGAATACGGGCATAAACATAGCAATAACTATTATTCCTACAACTATTCCCATCCCAACTAATACCACCGGTTCAAATACAGCGGCAAAGCGGTTAACAAAGGTATCGATTCTTTCCTTATAAAACGCTCCTAATCGCGCAAGCATATTGGCAAGTTCTCCCGCCTCTTCTCCTACCTCAATCATTTCAATAACTATCGGGGGAAATGCGCCGCTTTCCGCCATCGGTTTGGACATAGCCTGCCCTGCCCGGACGGCATTTTTGACTTTATTCAGGGCCGACTCAATTACCCGGTTATCAGCAGCCTTCGCCACAATTTCCAGGGCATAAAGTATCGGGACACCGCTTTTAATCATCACGCTGAAGGCGGAGGCAAAACGTTCAACCGCAACCATCTCAAAAAGCTTGCCGAATACGGGAACTTTCAATTTCCAGGTATCTATTAACCATCTTCCTCTTTCCGTTTTTATTATACTGCGTATACCAAAAACCAGGCCGCCAACAACCAGAAGCTCAATTAAAATATTCTGCCTTACAAACAAACTCACGCCGATAATCATCCGAGTCAACAAAGGAAGCTCCACCTGAAATTCGCTGAATATGCGTTCAAAAATAGGTATTATCTTTACCATAAAAATAATTATAACTCCAGCGGCAACGAAGGTAAGTATAAAAGGATAAATCAGGGCAGAGATTATCTTCCTCTGTAATGCCCCTGCCTCTTCCATATACTTGGCAATCTGATCAAAAACAAAAGGAAGCTGCCCCGAAGCCTCTCCTGTTTCAACCAGATTTATCCAGAAAGGAGAAAATATGCGCGGATATTTTTTCAGTGATTCGCTTAAAGCCTTTCCACTTTCAACATCTTTTCTAACTGAAGCAAGGGCTCTTTCAAGAGTATGAGATTCCAATTGGTTTGAAACAACGGTGAGACATCTTAAAAGAGGGACCCCCGCGTCCAAGAGAGTTGCCATCTGGCGGGCAAGAATAACCAAATCGTCTAGAGTTATACGATAATGATACCTCTTTCTTTTGGCATTAAACTTTGTAACCAGCTTATCGGGAGTTGCGGAAATAAGTGAGGTAACCAGTAAACCTTTTTCCTGAAGGGTTACTAAAACAGCATCCTGATCGCGGGCATCCAGAGAACCGGTCTCTACCCTGCCGTCTTTTGTCCTTGCGGTATAAATAAAAAGCGCCATATTTGACCTTAGTTATTAGTTACTAGTTACTAGTTACGAGTTACGAGTTACGAAATCACTGCTCCCCGGTCAACGCAACCCGCATTATCTCCTCAACACAAGTTATGCCTGAGGCAACCTTCTGCATTCCCGACTCCCAGAGAGTCAACATCCCCTCTTCTCGGGCTATCTCTTTGATAACGTTGATATCCGTTCTTTTATCTATCAGTGCCCTTATTTTGTCGCTTATATGCATAATTTCATAAATTCCGATTCTTCCTTTATATCCTGTTTGACCGCAACGTTCGCATCCTTTAGCCCTATACAGAAGGTCTTTGGTTATTTTATTTTTACGCAGGAAATCCGCTTGAGGTTCATAGGGTTCCTTGCAGTCAGGACAAAGCTTGCGTATTAAACGTTGTGCAGCAACCAAAATTAAAGAGGGCGCAAGAAGATACGGCTCTACCCCGATATCAATGAGACGGCTTATCGCCGTAGGGGCATCGTTGGTATGGACGGTACTTAATACAAGGTGGCCAGTGAGGGAAGCCCGGATGCAGATCTCGGCAGTCTCAAGGTCTCTTACTTCTCCCACAAGAACAACGTCGGGATCTTGTCTCAGGAAAGAACGCAGGGCAGAGGCAAAAGTAAGCCCAATCTGGGGTTTGACTTGCACCTGGTTAATTCCCTCGAAGCGGTATTCCACGGGATCCTCGACAGTAACAATATTAAGCGTCGGGGATTTCATCTCATTAAGCGCGGCATAAAGAGTTGTGGTCTTTCCACTGCCCGTAGGGCCGGTAAGAAATACCAGGCCATAAGGAGAAGAAATGGCTTTCCGGAATATATCAAGTTCCTTGGATTCAAAACCCAGCGCCTTGAGATCAAGCGGAACCTGGGTTTTATCAAGGAGCCTTAAGACAGCTTTTTCTCCGTATATGGTAGGTATTACAGAGACGCGTATATCAATCACGCGTTCACCTATTTTTACCATAAACGCCCCGTCCTGCGGCAATCTTTTCTCGGCAATATCCAGCTTGGAAATTATCTTAATGCGCGAAATCAATGCTTGCCTTAGGTAATTCGCAGGAGGGGCTATTTCATGTAAAATCCCGTCAATACGATAGCGCAGATTAATTTTATCCTTGCACGGTTCGACATGAATATCCGAAGCCCTCTCCTCAACCGCCTGCTTGATTATCAGGTCTACCAATTTCACCACCGGAGCTTCTTCGGCCTTGGCAATTAATTTATCAAGACTCAATCCTTCTTCATCGGACATATCGGAGAAGGTTTCTATTCCCGATTCTTCCGCGCGGTAAGAGCTCGCTATTGCTTCTTTAAGCAGGTCCTGCTTGCCGTAAAATATCTCTATAGCTTTCTCGATTTCGGACTGGGTAGATATAATCGGGTTTATCTCGCAGGCCGCAATCTTTCTTAAATTATCTCTCACCCTAAGGTCGGAGGGATCGACCATAGCTACGGTCAAGGAATTAAGATGCCGCGAAATGGGAACTACTTTATAGCGGCGGGCAAATTCCGAAGAAATAAGTTTTTCCAGACCCTGTTCGGTATCCGGCTTCAACTGCCCCTTAGAAAGGGAAACATATGGAATCCCCAGTTGTTTTCCCAGGGCAAACGCTACGTCTTTTTCCGAAACCAATTCCAATTTCACCAGGACTTCTCCAAGCCTACTTTCTTCGACAAGCTGGGTCTGGAGCGCCTTCTGTAATTGTTCTTGAGTAATCAAACCTTCTTTAATTAAGATTTCGCCTAATTTAGGATGCTGTCTTGACATATTTACAAACTGGTTGCGATGATTTTACAATAAGATTACAGCGATTCCTCACTATTTATTAATCTACGTAATCTACTTTTAATTTCTAAATCAAGGGCGAAGCGTTTTTGCGAAGCCCCTATTTACCATCAAATTTATCGAGTATCTCTTCAATAACCTTATCCTTGGATAATTCGGCAGGCGTCGTGGATTCCCTTTCCCCGCTTTCGGACGAAAAAGGTACTATATAATCCTTAAAGATATGAGGAGTAATAAATATAATCAATTCCTTGTCCGTTTTGTCTTTATTGGTGTTCTTAAAAAGATATCCCAGGAGAGGAATATCTCCCAGAATAGGAACTTTTTTAATCGTCTCCGTATCTTCGGTATTAATAAGTCCTCCTATTACCAGGGTATCGCCGTCCTTAACTCTCACGGTGGTCTTTACCGAACGGGTGTGGGGATCTACATACTCGGCACCCGTAAAATATGTCGATTTCACCGGCGTGGTAACCGAGGGTTCAAGGACCATAGTCACATAATCGTCTTTATTCACCTGGGGAGTTACCTTAAGAAGGACGCCTGTATCCATTCTTTCAGCGGAAGTCTGAATATTATCTCCCGTGGTACCTAAAGTGGTAGTAATGCTTGATACCGCGGTTTTTGCGGTAAGATTTATCTGTGCCGTCTCGTTATTTAAGGTTAAAACCCTGGGCCGGGCAAGAATTTTTGTCCCTTTGTCCGTTCTAAGCATTTTAAGCGATGCCGTAAAGCCCGCCATGGAAATAGTTCCATAACTCATCCCGGTTGTCTTATCAACCCCCGCAGGAAAATCGTGTTTCGTAAAAGGGAATTTTGTCGTCTGCTTAGGGCCGGTAAAAATTGCAATTGTATCCGCCCACTCAACCCCCAATTTATCAATATTGTTTACTGTCGTCTCAAGAATTTCTGCTTCAATCATAACCTGCGGGGTTGCTTCATCGAGCCTTGCCAGCGTTTCTTCTATAGCGGAAAACTGCGAAGGAATATCGGGAACAATCAGGCTGTTGGTGCGCGTATCGGCAACCACCTTACCGTATTGCGTAAGAAGCCCGGATGTTTTCATCGGGATGCTTTCTGCGGTATCCGCATTGGCAGGCCTTGTTCCTGAATTTTTATCCCTCATCTTTTCAAACAAATCTTTTACCGCCTCAGCCTTGGCATAATTTAATTGATAGACACGCGTTAAAGTTTCAACTTCGGCAACAATCATCTCCTTAATCATAATTATGTTGCTCCCTCCGGGCTGCTCGTAGGACAGGCTATTTGCTTTCAGTATTGTGTTCAGGGCATCTTCAACACTTACCTTATCTAAATAAAGCGTTATTTTTTTATTCTCAACTCCCTCGCTGGAAATAAAATTAAGCCCCGACTGTTGAGAAAATATTTTAAGGACATCTTTGAGCTCCGCGTCCTTAAAATCCATTGAGATCATAACATCCTTGGGCAGTTGGCAATTCGCTATGCCGGATAACAACAATAGGAAAACGGCCCAAAGAACAACCATAAAATATGGCTTTATTCTTTTCATTTAAGCCTCCGTTCTTTGCTCATTCTTCTTTTTCGGTTTTTATTTTTATGGTACCGGTTCGTTCAAGAATAAAATTTATGCCTTTGTAAAGAAATTCGATTCCTCCTTTATTTATATGCACTACCTTAGCCCCTTCTATTATGTCCCCTTCGCCCACAACCGCACTGTTTATAATCGCGCGGGGCTTTGACTCGCCCCAGACTATTCCCTGAAGCTTAAAATTCGGTAATGCAATTTTTTCCTCTTTGACCTCTTTTTTCTCCTGAGGAATAAAACTTAAGAAGGGATCGCGGTAGGCCCCCCCAAGGTACTTTACATCCCTGGATGTCTCGGCATGAGACAAAATTAAGCCTCCCGCAATGATAGATATTGCAACCAAAAATAAAATTATAGAACGCTCTTTTTTCACACCCGACATATTTTATTGGCTTAAATAAAGCGCGCTTAGTTTAATGGTTAATTCCGATAAAACAAAACCGCGTCTATCAAGTCTCTGCCGCACAGAAACAGTCTTCCCTCCCTCTCCCGCTGCGGTTCTCTGCTGGCCCGGGTCCTGCCCGGAAAAATTGCGTAATTCTAAGTAAGTTATGTCAACAAATTTCTCTAACCCCTCAAGCTTGCTGAGTAATTCTCCAAGGGCATGATAACTACATATGGTCTTTACCTTAACGGGCAGGCGCGCGTAAAAGGCGATTTTCTCCAAAGGCTGAGGCTCCATTGAAATAACTTCTATTCTAAGTATACTAAATATCTCGGAAATCTTCCCCAGGAACCAGGGAAAGTCTTTTTCGCTTGCCAGCATATCTTTGGAATAGATACCTATTTCATCTTTTACTTTTTTAATCTCGAAGAATATCCGGTTTTTCTCATATTCCTCATCCAACATTTT
>JBFZAB010000072.1:0-6791 GCA_041309285.1 Candidatus Omnitrophota bacterium | reverse complement strand
AAATATAATAATGAAGAAAAACGCTGGGACTCGGAGCATCATCCGTTTACCGCTCCGTACTCGGAGGACATAGAAAATCTGGAAAAAGACCCCTCAAAGGTCAGGTCCCGTTCGTATGATTTAGTGCTTAACGGCGCGGAGCTGGGGAGCGGTAGCATCCGTATCCATAAGAGGGAGCTTCAGGAAAAGATTTTCAGTCTTCTGGGAATATCGAAGGAAGAAGCAAATTCAAGGTTCGGCTTTCTCCTGCGTGCTTTTGATTACGGCGCGCCTCCTCACGGCGGAATAGCTTTCGGCATAGAGCGCCTGCTTGCGGTGATTATGGGCAAAGAAAGTATACGCGATACAATAGCCTTTCCCAAGACCCAGAAAGGTTCCTGCCTTATGACCGGTGCACCCGATGCGGTTATGGAGAAGCAGTTAAAGGAACTGGGTATCAGGTTAAAATAGTTTTTTGCTACGCGGTCTTTAAACCCTTATGGAAAAAACGTTTAAACTTCAGAGCAATCAGGAAGCGCAGGCCCTTTTCGGCAGGCACGACGATAATTTAAAACTTATTGAAGAAAAGCTTGCCGTTCAAATAGTAGGGCGGGGCGAAGATATAACCATAAAGGGAGAAGCCAGAAATACCGAAAAGGCAGCGAAGCTGCTTAACGAACTACTCGTTATTGTAAGGAGCGGGGCGTTTCTTAAAAAATACGAAGTAAGTTTTGCTCTCAAGGCTATTGAAGAAGGCAAAGATAGTTCAATACACGAAATATATCTGGATAGAATTGAAGTTTCTTCCAAGCGCCATTATATTACTCCCAAGACAAAGGGACAGAAAGAATACATTGATGCCATAAGGAATTATGATATAGTTTTCTGTATCGGTCCCGCCGGAACAGGTAAAACGTACCTGGCTATGGCGATGGCGGTAAATGCCCTCCAGACCCAGGAGGTCTCGCGCATTATCCTGGCCCGTCCGGCTGTTGAGGCGGGTGAGTCTTTAGGTTATCTTCCCGGTAGTCTGTATGAAAAAGTCACGCCCTACCTCAGGCCGCTTTATGATGCCCTGTATGATATGATGGAAGTAGAAAAGATAGAGCGTTATATTGAACGCGGCATAATTGAGGTAGCCCCCCTGGCTTACATGCGCGGCAGGACCTTAAACGATTCCTTTATTATCCTCGATGAAGCGCAGAATTCCACGCCCGAACAGATGAAAATGTTCCTTACCCGCTTAGGTTTCGATTCCAAAGCCGTCATAACCGGAGATATTACGCAATCAGACCTGCCGGCGGGCAAAAAGTCCGGGCTTATCCAGTCGGAACATATATTGAAAGGTATCAAAGGTATCGAATTTATAACCTTAAACGACGAGGATGTAGTAAGGCACGAATTGGTTCAGGAAATAGTCAAGGCTTACGCCAAGGCAGATTCCGCCAAGTGAAGCTCTTTTTGACCCAGAAAGTTATTCACCCTTGCGATAATAGCGGGGCTTTTCCTTATCGGAGTAGAAATTCTTTAGAGTCAGATTTTCTTATGTAAAACCGTATTAAGCATAATCCCTCCGGGGAGGAAATTTTAAGCAGGATGAATATAGAGATAACCGGGTTGGGGAGGATAAATCCGCCTCCTCTTGCGAGAATAAAAAAGAAAGCGCGAAGAATACTTGAGTTGCTTGACTTGAGGAATAAGGCGTTAAGTGTAGTCCTTACCGATGAGCGCGAGATAAAAAGGCTGAATCGCCGCTATTTGAAGAAGAACCGCTCAACCGACGTCCTGGCATTTAGTATGCTTGAAGGAAACAAGATTGGCTCTCTCGATCTGCTCGGAGACGTGGTTATATCTTTAGATACGGCAAAAAAAGCAGCCCGGATTTATGGTACGGGATTCGAGGAAGAATTGTTTCTTTATCTTATACACGGTATATTACATTTGGTTGGATATAAAGACGGAAGGGCAAGCGAGCGCAAGGCAATGGAAAAAATGCAGCAAAAAATACTCAAAATCATCCTGTAATCAATTCTTATGAAAAATAGAAACTTTATTGAGAGTCTGGATACGGCGATAGAAGGCTTTGTATATTGCTTTAAGTCTCAACGCAATATGCGCGCGCATTTTGTACTGGCGGTTTTGGTTATGGTTTTAGGCCTATATCTCGGGTTTAACCGCCTGGAACTGCTTATATTGGCCGGGACGAGTGCCCTGGTTCTTTCTGCCGAAATGATAAATACGGCCATAGAATTGACCCTGGATATGTTTAAGGAAGAAGTGCATCCCGCGATAAAACTTATCAAAGATATTTCAGCAGGTTCCGTGCTGATTACGGCTATCTTTGCTCTTGTTGTGGGTTACACCCTTTTCTTTAATCGTATAAGAATTCCGATTGAGTCAGGGCTATTGAGAATAAAACAATCCGACTGGCACATAAGCCTGATTATACTGATTGTATTGATGCTGATAGTGGTGACGGCAAAACTCGTCTTTCACCGCGGAAGCCCTTTGAGGGGAGGGATGCCTTCCGGGCATAGCGCATTTGCCTTTTCTTCCTGGACCTTGACGGTCCTTTTACAGCAAAATAACGTTATCAATATCCTTATGCTTATCATGGCCGTACTTGTTGCGCGCAGCAGGTTGAAAGAACATATCCATACATTTTTTGAGGTAATAACAGGAGCATTTACGGGAATTGTGACTACTGTTTTAATCTTTCAGTTGCTTAAATAGAATGGATAAAAAAATGGATAGAAAATTATTCAGAACTCTAAGAAATAATTTCCTCACCGGAGTCATTGTAGTATTACCGTTGTTTATTACTCTTATCTTGATTAAATTTTTGTTTGCCAGAACCGATGCCATAATCCTTGAGCCCTCCGCTAAAATATTCGCGTTTTATGTATCCAACATTGCCTCCAGCAAATACCTTATTTTTGCCTTTAAGGCTCTTGTTTTTGTTTGTGTAATTTTGATTATTTCCTTAATAGGCTCGGCGACAAAGAACATCTTAGGCAAGCGGCTCATTTCTTTTACGGAACGAGCTATCCTTAAATTTCCCGTCTTCGGCAGGATATATGCGGGTACCAAAGAGATATCCAATGCCTTTCTTCTAAGCAACAAGGGACCATTTATGAAAGTGGTATTGGCGGAGTTTCCCAAGGAAGGTTCTTATGCTCTTGGTTTTATTACCTCGGAGGCGAAGGGAGAAATTCAGGATAAAACAAAGGACAATGTGTTTAGCGTACTTATTCCCACAACCCCGAATCCTACCAGCGGTTTTCTTTTATTTATTCCCATGGACAAGCTTATTTTCCTGGATATGACGATAGAGGAGGGTATTAAGTTGATAATTTCAGGCGGCATAGCTTATAAAAGTGTATCCGCCAAAGATTTAAAGGCCTAACTTATGATACAAAAAACCGAGGCTATCGTTTTAAGGCGTATGGATTTCAGGGAAACCAGCGTTATTTTTACCCTCTTTAGCCGGGATTTCGGTAAGATCAAAGGATTGGCCAAGGGCGTGAGAATCCCAAATAGCAGGTGGTCAAGCCCCACTACGTTATTCAGTCAGAATGCAATTGTCTTTTACGAAAAGAAAGGGCTTCATCTGATTACTGAGGCGGAACTGCTCGATTCCTTTAGCAACAGATGGGCCTCCTTGAAAAAATACTCGGCCGCGATGTATTTTATGGAGCTTCTCGATTTGATTATGCCGCTTGAAGATAAAAATGAAGAAATTTATGATATGGCCCTGGAAACCTTACGTCTTTTAGAAAAAGAATCAGATGTCCAGAGGCTTGTTCATATATTTGAGATTAAATTACTCAGCCTTTCGGGTTTTACCCCGAGGATAGATTCCTGCGTGCGTTGCAAAGGAGAAATCTTGCGCCTCGCGCATTTCAGCAACAGGTGGGGCGGACTTTTGTGCGAGGAATGTTTTAACTACGATAAAAAATCCCTGCATATAAATCACGGTACGGTTTCTACGCTGAATCATATTTTAAGATCAGATAATGACAGGGTTTCCCGCCTGAAGATGACCAAGCCGATAAAGAGTAATCTTAGTTTTGTATTAAGAGGGTTTCTCACTTACCATCTGGATAGATTCCCGCAGGCCTACGCGTTTATGCAAAAAAGCCTGTAAATTACCCCTGAAATCTCTTGCCTTTTAAGTCCGATTGTGATAAAATCCAAAAACTATGCTTAAGGATATGGAGAAAATAGTTTCCCTGTGCAAGCGCCGGGGATTTGTGTTCCAGAGCAGCGAAATTTACGGAGGGCTGGCAAGCTCCTGGGATTACGGCCCTTTTGGTATAGAGCTCAAAAGGAATATAAAAGAAGCCTGGTGGCGCGCTATGGTCTATGAGCGTGACGATATGTTCGGTATGGATGCGGCAATACTCATGCATCCCAAAGTCTGGAAGGCGTCCGGGCATGTCGCGCAGTTTTCCGACTATTATTTAGACTGCAAAGAATGTAAGAAACGTTTCAAGGCTGATACCCTTAGCGGCATCGAGAAAGAAGGAGCCGCTTATAAAGTTACGCCTGGTGTCAAATGCCCCAATTGCGGCAAGAGCAATTTTACCGAAGCCCGCCCGTTCAATCTCATGTTTGAAACCCACCAGGGCCCTGTAAAGGACGAATCCGATTTACTCTATCTCAGGCCGGAAACCGCGCAGGGTATGTTTGTCAATTTCCAGAATATCTTGAATACCAGGCACCCGAGGCTTCCTTTTGGCCTGGCCCAGATAGGCAAGTCTTTCCGGAACGAAATTACGCCGGGAAATTTCACTTTTCGCTCGCGTGAATTTGAACAGATGGAGATTGAGTATTTTGTTGCCCCGGGCGAGGACGAAAAATATTATTCCTACTGGGTTAACGAAAGGTTTAACTGGTATATCAATCTGGGAATAAAGAAAGAAAATCTCAGGATCCGGCCGCATGCGGAAGATGAGCTTGCCCACTATGCCAAGGCCTGCAGCGATATCGAATACAATTTTCCTTTTGGTGCTTCGACTTCGCTCAGTGCTAACTGGATGGAGCTGGAAGGCATTGCCAACCGTACGGACTTTGACCTTAAGCAGCATATGAAAGAGAGTGGCGCCGACCTTAACTACTTTGACGACGACAAAAAAGAGAAATTTCTTCCCTATATAATTGAGCCTTCCGGCGGAGTTGACCGCTCGATCCTTGCTTTTCTCGTCGACGCCTACAGAGAAGAAGAGGTGCGCGGAGAAAAACGCGCCGTTTTAGGGCTGCATAAAAAGCTATCCCCCCTGGAAATTGCGGTATTACCGCTTCTGCGTAACAGGGCGGAGATTGTTGATATGGCTAAAAAAATCACGGCTGAATTACGCAGGAATTTCAGGGCTACTTACGATGATACCGCCGGAATAGGCAGGCTCTATCGTCGTCAGGACGAAGTCGGGACTTTTTATTGTGTTACGGTCGATGTTAATTCCCTTGATGATAAGCAGGTTACCGTGCGCGACAGGGATACAATGCTGCAGGAAAGAGTCAGCGTAGATAAGTTGAAGGAATATCTTGTGAAAAAACTCAGGGAATAGAAACCAGAGGCCAGAGTACAGTAACCAGAATTTAATATCTGGTTTTTGGTTACTGGTATCAGGTTTTTGTTCATTATAATAATTTTTATTTTCAATAGAAAGGGGGTTGTTTCGTAAATGGCAAAAAAATATGTTTACTTCTTTGGTCAGGGTAAAGCCGACGGAAACGAAAGTATGAAAAATCTTCTGGGTGGAAAAGGGGCAAACCTTGCCGAGATGGCGGGGCACCGGGATTTAAAATTACCCGTTCCTCCCGGTTTCACCATTACAACCGAAGTCTGTATTTGTTATTACCGGAATAAAAAGAAATATCCGGCCGGCTTAAAGGAAGAGGTTGAGAAGGCGCTGAAAAAAGTCGAAATTATTATGGACAGAAAATTCGGAGATCCCGATAATCCTCTCCTGGTTTCAGTGCGTTCCGGGGCAAGGCGTTCGATGCCCGGAATGATGGAGACAGTCCTTAATGTAGGCCTGACCGAGAAAACTATTCCCGGACTTATAAAAGATACCGGTAACCCCAGGTTTGTTTATGACGCTTACAGAAGGCTATTGATGATGTTCTCGGACGTAGTTATGGAGAAGGCTGCCGGCATTGAACCCGAAGGTGACGAAATGGGAATCCGCAAGCAGCTGGAAAAGATTATGGCACAGGTAAAGAAAGAAAAGGGCATCAAGCTTGATACGGACCTGGATGCGGAAGATTTAAAAAAGATTTGCGCCGTATTCAAGGCAAAGATAAAAGAGGTTTTAAAGAAGGATTTTCCCGATGACCATAAAGAGCAATTATGGCAGGCAGTAGGGGCGGTGTTTGCTTCCTGGAACGGTAAGCGCGCCATCTCCTACAGAAAAATAGAGAATATTCCCGATGAGTGGGGTACGGCCGTAAATGTCCAGACCATGGTTTTCGGTAATATGGGAGAGACATCCGCGACCGGAGTTGCCTTTACGCGTAATCCGGGCACCGGAGAGAAAGAATTCTACGGCGAGTATTTGATAAATGCCCAGGGCGAGGATGTGGTTGCCGGCATCAGGACTCCCGCTCCGGTAAACGAATATTCAAAAAGCGAGCATAATAAAGAATTGGTTAGCCTTGAGAAAGGCATGCCGACTATTTATAAAGAGCTTTACGAGATCCAGGCCAGGCTCGAAAAACATTACCATGATATGCAGGATATAGAGTTTACCATAGAAAAAGGAAAGCTCTTTATGCTGCAATGCCGTGTGGGTGAGCGCAACGGTCCT
>JBFZAB010000071.1:0-4683 GCA_041309285.1 Candidatus Omnitrophota bacterium | reverse complement strand
CTAATGTCTAATGAATTCCTAAAGGTCTAATATCCAATTATAATTCCTTTTGACATTATGAAATTAGAAATTAATTCGTCATTCGAAATTGACAAATTCGACATTCTGATTTGTTGTCTATACTATTCCCGCTTTTAAGAGGTCCTGAACATCCAACAGACCTACGGGTCTATTTTTCTCATCCACTACCGGAATTTCGTCAATTTTATACTCCCGAAGTACTTTTAATGCCTCCTCGGCAAGGCTTCCTTTTTTTATCGCCTTGGGCGATTTGGTCATTACCTCTTTCACTTTTCTGTTTAAAAGGTTAACTCCTGATTCAATATGGCGCCTGAGGTCACCGTCGGTAAAGATACCGGTCAATTTTTTGTTTTTATCCACCAAAGTTGCCGAACCGGCGCGGGCACGCGTTATGGCAAGCAAAACATTTTTAACCAGTATATCTTCTGACACAATAGGATTATTTCCTGCCTTACGCATAATATCTTCCACTCTTAAAAGAAGCTTCTTGCCCAGAGCTCCTCCCGGATGAAGGAAGGCAAAGTCCTCTCTTTTAAAACCTTTTTTTTCTAAGACGGCAACAGCCAGCGCATCTCCCATGACAAGTATCGCGGTAGTTGAGGCAGTAGGCGCAAGACCCAAGGGACAGGCTTCTTTTTCTACGGATACATCTAAAACTACATCTGCGCACTCGGCCAAGGTAGATTTAAGGCGTCCGGTTAAGGCAACAAGTTTTGCTCCCATTCTTTTGACCAAAGGAAGCAGGCGGGTAATTTCCTCTGTCTCACCGCTAGTCGATATAGCGACAATCACATCGTCCCGGGTAACTTTGCCCAAATCGCCGTGCAAGGCTTCGGCCGGATGCAGCCACAAACTTGGTGTCCCCAAAGAAGAAAGGGTTGCGGAAATTTTCTGGGCAATCAGACCGGCCTTTCCCATCCCGGTTAAAACCACTCTGCTTTTGCAGGCAGAGATTAAATCCACGGCTTTGACGAAATTTTTATCCAGGCGCTTGGCTAAATTAAGCACGGCCTGAGCCTCGATACGAAAAACCTCTTTTGCCATCTTTAATGAATCTATAGATCTCATTTTACCCATCCCTATTTTCAATAAGCAGATGATTTGTGAAACGCGCAGTGTGGCACAAATCACAGCCCCTAAATAGTGGGGGCGTCTGCGCATTGAACCCAGCACTAATTTTCTAATTATGTACTGCACCTATGAAAAATTAGTGCTGGGTAAATTCAACCACATAACTTAGTCTCGCTTGCACTTGCCTAAGTTATGGCTTCATTAATCTTCTTTACCTCTCTAAGAATTTTTTCCAGGGTCTTTAGATTAATCATATTCGGTCCGTCGCAGGGAGCTTTTTCCGGATTATCGTGAACCTCCAGAAAAATCCCGTTACATCCAAAGGCAACCGCTGCCCTGGTTAACCCCGGAACAAATTCCCTTGCCCCTCCGGAGCTCTTTCCGCATCCTCCGGGAATTTGCACCGAATGTGTGGCATCATAAATTACGGGGTAACCAAATTCAGCCAGAATCGCCAACGCCCTTAAATCCGAAACCAGGTTGTTATAGCCCAGAGATGTTCCTCGTTCGGTAATAATAATATTTTTATTCCCCGAGAGTGTTACTTTATCGATAATGTTCTTCATATCCCAGGGAGCTAAAAGTTGCGATTTCTTGAGATTTATTATTTTACCGGTTTTTGCTGCCGCAACTACCAGATCCGTCTGGCGGATTAAAAATGCCGGAATTTGAATCACGTCAAGGACTGCCTTAGCCTGATTTATCTCTGTCCGGCAATGCACATCCGAAAGAATAGCCAAATTAAACTTGTCCTTTACTTTATCCAATATACGCAGGCCTTCTTTTAACCCCGGACCCCGATAAGAACCGAGAGATAACCTGTTTGCCTTATCGTAGCTGGATTTAAAAATAAATGGGAATTTTTCGCGCTTTGCAATCTCTTTAATGGCTTCGGCCATAAAAAGCGTATGCTTTTCCGATTCAATCACGCAAGGCCCGGCGATTAAAACTATTGGATTACCTTTGCCGATTTTTATATTGCCTGCTTTAACCGTCTTCATTATCTAGCCTTTTCTTTTAAGGAAACTTTTAGCTCTTCTTAAATCTTGCGGTGTATCAATGCTTAAAGTATCATCTTTAATCAAGGCTACTTTTATTCTAACGCCATTCTCCAGAGCACGCAGCTGCTCAAGTAATTCTACTTTTTCCAAACCTGATACGGGTAATTTAACGAAATCGAGGAGAAATCTAGTTCTATACCCATATATCCCGATATGTTTATAATACCTGTGCCTTGTGCCTTGTCTCTTGTCTCTTAAATGTGGAATCCTGGAACGGGAAAAATAAAGTGCATAATTATCTTTATCAAAAACTATCTTTACTATATTCGGATTATCTAAATCAGCTAAATCTTTTATCTTCGTCGCCAATGTTGCCATGAGCACATTCTTGGCGTCAAACTCCTTAACCAGGCTGTCAATCATTGAGGACTTAAGAAACGGCTCATCCCCCTGAATATTTACAACCACATCGCTACTTACCTTACGAGCTACCTCAGCAACCCTTTCCGTCCCCGAATTATGTTTACCAGAGGTCATTAAAACTTCTGCGCCGAATGATTTTGCTTTACTAAATATTCTTTTATCGTCGGTAGCGATAATTACCTTTTCTAAAAGGCGCGCCTTCTTGGCATTCTCATATACCCGCTCGATAACCGTCTTTCCTTCGAGACTTGCCAGGGCCTTGCCCGGAAATCGGGTTGAGCCAAATCTTGCCGGAATAACACCTAATACTTTCATAATTAAATCATTTAAGCTTTTTGAGAGCGTGGACGGTTTTATTCAGGCAGGAAGTCAGTTCCTTTTGATCTGTTACCGCCACCCCCAATTTACCCACCACTATTCCTGCGGCAAAATTAGAAAGATAGGCGGCTTCAAGCATGCTTGCGCCTTGAGAAAGCGCCAGGGTAAAAACGGAAATCACCGTATCTCCTGCCCCGGCAACATCAAATACCTCCTGGGCAACTGTGGGTATATGGTGCGGTGCCTTGCCTTTTTCGAAAAGCCGCATGCCCTGTTCCCCGAGCGTAATCAAAAGAGCTTCCAGATTTAAACAGCGCCTTAACTCTTCGCCGGCCAAATTTATCTGGCAATCGGAAATTAAATTATCATCACTTATATCAAGTTTTCTCCTCCCTTTTATTTTCAAATATCTTATGGCATTTTCTGTTTCTTTCCTGTTAGGGGTAATTACGGTAAGGTTATCATAGTAATCAAAGTGTTCTTCCTTGGGATCCACCGCTACTATTATTCCATGCTTTTCTATCATAGACTTCATTTCTGCCAGCAGGCCCGCGGTAATTACACCCTTACCATAATCTTCGATAATTATAGCGTCATATTTTTTTATATTCTTGCCGATAAATCCGGCTATTTTTAACTCGACCTCTTTACTTACAGGATGCCGGTCTTCCCAGTCCAGGCGAACGACCTGTTGATGCCCGGAGATAATTCTTGTCTTTAAAGTCGTGTGTCTCGCGGTTTGGATAAAAATTCCGCTAGTGTCGATTTTTCTTTTTTTGAACTCTGATTTTAGGGTTTCCCCGTTTAAATCTTTTCCTATCACTCCTACAAGCGTAACTCGAGCCCCCAGGCTGCTGATATTAGAAGCAACGTTCGATGCCCCGCCGGGAGCATAGGTCCTCTTTTTTGCCCAGACTACCGGAACGGGAGCTTCAGGCGAAATACGTTCCACATCGCCCCAGATAAACTCATCAAGCATCAGGTCGCCGATAACGAGTATCTTTGCCCCGCTGAATTTCAGGACTATTTTCTTAAATTTTTCTATATTTAATTTATTCTTCATCTTTACTTTCGTAACTTTTCCAAAATAATTCGGTATAACAAGGGGATCATGATCTCATGATGCCCGACAAAAGAAAAACCTTTTCCTTCAAGTGTCGGCCTTTTTACCACGTTGGTAAAAGCGCGGTATTGCTTTATCATATCAAAATCCGCAGCCGTAAAATTCCTTACCTTAAATCCTAGGTTTCTCGTTACGTTTACAGCCTTAAGGAACACTTCAGGCAAAACCACTGCAGAGCCGAAATTAACAACCACTCCTCCCTCAAGCCGGCTGATTATCTCGCATAGTTTATGGAAATCCCTCAAACTTGCCTCGCCAATTGCCGAACCGCTGCAGGAAGGATGCATGTGAATTATGTCTGTCCCTATAGCAATGTGCACGGTAACCGGCACGTTATATTTTATCCCCGCATAAAGCAGGCTTAATTCCTTAAGTTCTAATTTTTTTTCTTTAATCATCCGGCCTACCGCCTCGCCCACCCCCAGATTCTTTCTATTTCCTTCTCTTATTGCACTGTTAAGATATTCGGCGGTCTCTTTTGCCATACCTAAAGATCCATCCTGGATTGCTTTGTCCACATCCTCGGAAGTCATTCCTATACAGGCAAGTTCAAAATCATGGATAATACCCGCTCCGTTTAAGGCAATAGCCGTTATGATTTTCCTGCGCATCAAATCGATAATCAATGGGGAAAGTCCGCATTTAATCACATGTGCCCCGAGCATAAAAATAACCGGGCACCCGCGCCTTCGTGCCTCAATGATATCCCCGATCAGATCGGAAGAG
>JBFZAB010000070.1:0-5427 GCA_041309285.1 Candidatus Omnitrophota bacterium | reverse complement strand
TGGCAAAGCATATTCTCAGTTGAAGATGAGAATTAAGGATAGCTTAAATAATACTTCCGCGTTTATGAATATTAAAGGTGCGAAACAAATAGAAGGTGCGGGATGCGAGTCATAATTGCTTATCCGCCTTTAAGTTGTGAAAAAGGAACGCCTTTACTTTCGCAGAATCGTCAATTCCAGTATTTTAAAGAACCTACCTATATTTACCCCGTTGTTCCCGCAACTACCGCAACGCTATTAAAACAAGCAGGCCATGAGGTTATCTGGCTTGATTGTATAGCCCAGAATTGGTCATACAGGCAATTTCTCGATTTCGTTAGCAAAGAAAAACCTGACTTAATTGCCTTAGAAACCAAAACCCCTGTAGTTAAACAACACTGGCAAATTATCAACGATCTTAAAGGTCTTGTGACTGGTGACTGGAAACTTGTGACTGTCCTTTTTGGCGATCACGTTACCGCTCTTCCCGAAGAATCCTTTAATAACTCCAAAGTGGATTTTGTCTTGACCGGTGGCGACTACGATTTTCTTCTTCTAAATTTGTGCAATATTCTTAAGAAATTACCAATTACCAATTACCAATTACCAATTACCGAACTCGAACCCGGCATTTACTACCGCGACAACGGTAAAATTAACAACACAGGAAAATTCCGCCTAGATCATGATTTGAATTCTTTGCCATTCATTGACCGTGATTTAACCCGCTGGCCGCTTTATGCCTATAAAAATGGCAATTATAAACGAACCCCCGGAACTTATATTATGTCCGGACGGGACTGTTGGTGGGGGAAATGCCGATTTTGCTCTTGGACCACTACTTATCCTAAGTTCAGAGCGAGGAGCGCTGAAAATGTTCTGAATGAAATAGGCGTGCTTATCGATAGTTATAAAGTGCGCGAGATTATGGATGATACCGGAACTTTTCCGGTCGGAGACTGGCTGAGACAGTTTTGTAAAGGTACGATTGAGCGTGGCTACAACAAGAAAGCTTATCTTGACTGCAATATGCGTTTCGGAGCGTTGTCCTATGATGATTTTTGTTTAATGAAAAAGGCCAATTTCCGTTTGCTCCTATTCGGAGTAGAATCAGCGAATCAGAAGACTCTGGATAGGATAAATAAGAATCTTAAAATCGAGGATGTTATAGAAGGTTGCAGGCTTGCCAGAAGAGCAGGGCTTTATCCCCATATTACTATAATGTTCGGCTATCCCTGGGAGACTTATGAGGATGCCTTAAAGACCCTAGAGCTGGGGAGATGGTTACTCAAGAAAGGTTTTGCCTATACTGTCCAGGCAACCCTGGTTATCCCTTATCCTGGAACGCCTTTATTCGAAGAGTGCCGAGAAAACAACTGGCTTAAAACTTTAGATTGGTCGCGTTACGATATGAAAGAGCCGGTAATGAAAACACCTGTTCCGGATGAACAATTGATGCGCCTTGTGCAAGGTATTTACAGCGTTGCTTTTAGTCCGGAATTTATCTATAATCGTGTAAGAAGCATCAAAGATATATACGACCTGAAGTATTTCAGCTATGCCCTTGGGCGCATTATCGGTCACCTAAAAGACTTTAATTCTAAAGATTCAAATTCAGATAGTTCAATTTCTGAATCTACAAACTGTAACTTTATGTAATTAATTTTTCCTAAGTTGAATAAAATGTGTTGCAATTTAGGTATAGCTAAACTATAATACATACTATGAATACGCCGTTACAGTTAAGAGAGGTATTTCACCTGGAGTTTCTAAGATGGTTCAGTAAAGAAATAAAACCTGTTCACTATGCCTTGAAGGGAGGAGCAAATCTGCGCTTCTTCTTCAATAGTTTTAGGTATTCTGAAGATATAGATTTTGATATTTCCGGCATAAGGATAGATATGCTGCGTGATAAAGTTATTAAAATATTACAAAATCCAACCTTCCAAAACAATCTTAGGCCTTCGGGTATTGAAAGTATTAAAATTCCTGATATCGCAAAGTCAAAACAGACCCCAACAACTCAAAGGTTTAAAATTCATTTGATAACATTCGCGGGCGAAGATCTTTTTACCAAAATTGAGTTTTCACGCAGAGGATTAAAAGGCGGAACGATGGTAAAGCCTGTTTCGGATAAAATAATGCGTTCATATAAGTTTCCGCCCCTATTAATTTCTCATTATGATATTTATTCTGCGATAGTTCAGAAAATTGAAGCTCTGGCTTCCAGGCCGGTAGTTCAAGCAAGAGATATATTTGATTTATATATTCTGAGTTCTCAATATGAAGGCTCAAAAGAGCAAGAAGCTCAAGTGACACTAAGTAAGAACAAGTTGCTTAAGGCGTATGAAAATATATTTGATGTTGGTTTTGAACAATTTCGCGATACAGTAACTGCATACTTGTCGGCAGAAGACCGGCCTACGTATGATAATGCTTCTTCCTGGGACGAAGTTAAACTAAAAACAGCGGAGTTCCTTAAGGGTTTAATTAAAAAATATGGCTAAACATTCGCTTTTGGTATCAATAAAACAACTGAACCGTCCTGTCTTCACCACGGGTGAATTGGCAGGTCTTTCAGGCAGTTCATTGTCCGCTGCTGTTCAGGCGCTCAACACTCTTCAGAAGCAGGGAGTAATCTTAAAGGTATATAAGGGTATTTGGGCGGAAGTTGGAAACAGGGATTTAAGTCCCTATCCGGTTATTCCTTTTTTATTTAAAATAAATCGCGGCTATGTATCTTTTATAACTGCATTACACCTGTATGGCATAATAGAGCAAATTCCTCAAGTTATAACGCTTGCTTCAACTGCGCATACAAAAATAATCCACACTAAGTTGGGAGTATTTTCCATCCATCAATTAGCGCCGGATTTTTTCAACGGATTCGATTGGTATAAAGGGACAGGGAGTTTTCTTATAGCCGAGCCCGAAAAGGCATTAGTTGACTGTTTGTATTTATCAGCCCATAAGAAAAGACAATTTGGATATTTTCCCGAGCTGCATTTCCCTAAATCATTTAGCTTTAAAAGAGCCAAAGAATGGGTTAAGAAGATAAAAAATCCTAAAGTCAGATTTTATGTGGATAAAAAATTAGAGCTAGTTTTTAAAAATAGAAAATTTTCTTTATAGTTTCTTATAACCTTACGTAACCTTGAATGGCTTAGGGTAAGGTTATAGAGTTTGGGTAGCAACTATGCTAAATGAAAGAACAGAAATTTAGAAAAAAGTAAATGGGTAAAGGTAAAGAAGTTGGTTTTGTAGTTGGGGAAAGGTAAAGTATGGAAATGAGCGTTAAAAATAACAAGATAGTTAGTTTCAAAGATCTGGAGGTATACCAGAGATCATATAAGGCAAGTCTGTTAGTTATGACGGGAATAGCGCCCAAGCTGCCTGATTCGGAGAGATTCGATTTAAAAGATCAGTTATCCAGGTCGTCTAAAGCTATACCTCGCTTAATTGCTGAAGGTTATGCCAAGAGGCATCAAAAACATGGTTTTCAAAAATATTTAGATGATGCTATGGCAGAATGTAATGAGACAGTAGTATCTTTATCTCAATGTAGAGATATTTATTCAAAATATATAGATGTAAAATTGTGTGAAGAATTAATTAAAGATTATGATATTTCAGGCAGGCAGCTGTACAGGTTGGCTGAGTCATGGACCCGGTTTAAATGTAAAAAATCACCGGTTACCTAACCCAATGACCAAACTGGCATCCTGACCCTAGCCTAATAACCAATAGCTAAAATCTGAATGACTATGACATCTTGGCAAATCATCGGCCTATCAGCCGCAGTTCTAACCACATTTTCCTTTATACCTCAGATTATCAAGGTGGTAAAGACTAAATCTGCTAAGGACGTAAGCCTGATAACCCTGCTTCAATTAACTGCCGGCGTAATATTATGGACTGCCTACGGTGTATACCTTAAAGATAAAATAATTATTTTAGCAAATGGAGTAACTTTCCTTAGTCTTCTTACTTTATTGGTCTTATATTTTAAATATGCCAAACGCTGATACTAAGAGAACAAAATCTTTAGTGTCCGTTGTTATTACTTCTCGGAATGAAGAAAGGCATATTGAAAATTGTTTTAAATCAATTAAGAATCAGAGTTATTTAACTAATCTGTGCCTGCCCCGTAGGAGCGAAGCGACTTTACGGGATAATCGGCTTCCTAATCTGTGTAATCCAAAATTTAGTAATCGCTGTAATCATAGTTTAAATAATCACCGTAATCAGGCCGTAAGGCCTTGTAAAGACAGCATTCTTCTACAGAAAAGATCGGGTATTGACAATTTAATGGCTTTATGATACATTTCTTATAGATGTTATAAATAGCACTTTGGAGAAATGTATGACTTATATTGAATTTCAAAAGTTAGTAAGTCCATTCACGGTGTTTTCACTCGCTGACATACGTCAGGCTGATCCTGTGTTTCATCGTAGGCGGCTTAATGAGTGGCAGGAAAAGGGTTATATTCGCAAGGTAATTAGGGGGTATTACGTTTTTGCTGATCGGGCTCTTGATGAGAAAGTTCTTTTTGAGATCGCTAACCGGATTTATGCGCCTTCGTATGTTTCATTCGAAATGGCGCTTGCTTATCATGGATTGATTCCGGAAAGTGTTTATGGAATTACTTCCGCGTCAACTCGAAAAACCAGCCATTTTAAAACTTTGATGGGGTCATTTATTTACCGGACTATTCGGCCAAAATTGTATTTCGGCTTTGATTTCTTGAAGAATAATGAAAAGTTGTTTAAGCTGGCTTCTCCGGAGAAAGCATTTCTGGACCTTTTCTATATTAAGACTGAACTTCGTGATGCCGCAAGCTTTGAAGGGTTGCGTATTAATCGCGAAGTATTTCTTAAGCTTATGAATCACAGTAAGATTAATGACTATTTGGGTGTTTATAAGCAAGCATCTTTGAAGCGCAGGGTAAATAATTTTTGGGAGTATATTAGACATGCTTGAACTTAAAAAGATAGAATCATTTTTTCCTGAACAATTGCGGCATTTTAAGCGTAATCTTTTGCGGGAGTATTTGCAGTATAAGATACTGGAAGCGGTGTTCGCCAGTCGATATGGACAAAAACTGGTGTTTATGGGAGGAACGGCAATTCATATCGTGCATGGGCTACCCAGGTTTTCCGAGGATCTGGATTTTGATAACCGGGGGCTGACGCAAGATGATTTTAGCGCTTTGATTCAAGAAGTGACAAAGAAGCTTGCGTTAGAGGGATATGTTATTCAAACCAGCACTTCATTTAAGGGGGCTTTTAGCGCGGATATCAAGGTTATAGGGGTTTTGTTTGATGAAGGGCTTTCCGGACATCGGGACGAAAAGATTTTAATTAAGCTCGATGCCCAGCCGCAGAATTTTAAATATTCCGCGCAAAGAGTAATTATTAATAAATTTGATGTTTTTACAAGTATTAGTG
>JBFZAB010000069.1:0-5503 GCA_041309285.1 Candidatus Omnitrophota bacterium | reverse complement strand
GGTATTAACGTGATCAATGAGTTCTTTTTTTGCCTCCTGGTGTGCCCGGGATATCTCGTCTTTTGGAATACCCATGGCGTAACGCAGGGAAAAATAATCTGATTGCCAGCCTGGTATATGTTTATCATAGAGTTTTTTGAACGCGGGGGCTGCCCATGTCAATAAATGAACCCCGTTGGTAATAGAATCTATGGAATAACCGGGAAACATTTCACGCGCCACTTCTCCGTGTTTCTTGGCTACTCCGTTTATATATTTGCTCAGGTTCAGGGCAACCAAGGTCATATTCATTTCGTTGTCCCGTATAAATATATCCGGCATTTCAAAAGGCAATTTACTGTGCAAGGCTTTTTTTACAAGATCCAGAGGAAACCGGTCATGCCCTGCGGCTACGGGAGTATGGGTGGTAAATATGCATTTATTTCTTACGGACTCAAGATCATATTTTTTGTACACGTCTTGTTCGCCGTCTTTTTTTGTCCTTTCCAATAATTCCAGCGCCAGAAAGGCGGCATGGCCTTCGTTCATATGGTATTTCTCGATATTTTTATAGCCGATAGCTTCGATTATCCTCACTCCCCCTATGCCGAGGATTATTTCCTGGCAAAGCCTATACCACTTGTCGCCTCCGTAAAGAAAACTGGTGAGGGCACGGTCGTATTCGGCATTTTCCTTCACGTTAGTATCCAGAAAATAAACAGGAACTGTTGCGCCGGTAATTCCTTTTATGCTATATTCCCAAACTTGTATTTTGACTTCTCTCCCTTCAATGGTTACGCTTGCTTGCACCGGTAAAAGCGTTAAAAATTCCTCCTTTGGCCAGCCTGCAGGAGCCTCTGCTTGAGCACCGTTTGAATCCAGTTTCTGCGCGAAATAACCTTTTTCATTAAGAAGCGTTACAGCGATAATCGATACCCCTAAATCCGCGCAGGATTTTAAAGTATCTCCTGCCAAGACCCCTAAGCCGCCGCTATAGGTGGACATCTTGGTGTCAAGCCCCGCTTCCATGGTAAAATAGGCGATATTTCTTTTCTTAGATCTTGTTTATTCATAAAACCTCCCGACTATTTAAAAACTTAGGCTGAAACGGAATCCATTTCTTTATACAACCGCTCCGCGTCTTCTCTGCGGCACAGTTCTGTCCCGGGCGTCATTACCGCCGCAGTCCCCGCGGCCACGCCGAACCGTATCGCATTAGGTACAGGCATGCCTTTTGTCAAACTTAAAACAATGCCCGCGACCATGCTATCACCGGCGCCAACTTTACTGACAACAGGCACTGTCGGCGGCACAATATGTTCTACCCTTCCACCAAAGGCCGCGATAACTCCGGCCGCACCAAGCGAAACAACCACTATTTTGCTTTGACCGGTTTTGACAATCTCGGTTGCCTTCTTCTTTATCTGCGGCTCTTCTTCTATCTCATCGTTAAAAAGTTCTTTAAACTCGCGGATATTCGGCTTAATCAGATAAACGCCTTCCTGTAAAACCGGCTTGAGATTGATGCTCGGCGCGTCCACGATCACTTTAATCCCTCTTTTCTTGCCTATCCTAGCTACGCGCGCGTAGAAATCCTCAGGCACACCCGTTGGAAGGCTACCGCTAGCAACAATGTAATCTGGCTTTGGCCCGAACCTCTCCAATTCATCGAGACACTTCTGCCATTCCTCATCGCATAAAACGGGACCGGGCATCCCAAAGCGGTATTGAAGGCCTGTAGATTCTTCAAAAATGATCACATTTTCGCGTATCGCGCCTTTAATGAGTATCGGCTGATGTCCTATTTTTTCTTCATTAAGCAAATTATTGAGCAACTGCCCTGACATGCTTCCTGACAGATATAAAAGTATTGATTCTCCGCCCAATTTCTTTATTGCCCTGGAGACATTCACTCCTCCTCCGCCCGGTTCGTAGGCAGGAGTTTTACAATATAATTTGCGCTCGACAATAACCCTCTCAACAACCGCACTCTTGTCAATGGAGGGATTCATTGCTATGGAAATAATGTTCTCCATCATTAATCCTTTTATTTAAAAAGTTACTTTACTGCACAGTATCTAAAAACCGCAGGATATTTTTTCAATTTGCTTTTACTTTGCTTATTTTAGGCGGCAATATGACAATTTCAACCCTGCGGTTTTTCTGCATATTTTCCTTTGTATCATTTTCTGCAACCGGCCGGAATTCTCCATAGACGTTAGCGGAAAGCCTTGTCGGTTTTACTTCGCAATTATCAATAAGATAATGTAATACCGCAAGTGCCCGCGCCGACGAAAGCTCCCAGTTTGTTTTCCATCCTGAATATCTTATCGGCTGGCTATCCGCATGACCTTCAATGGCAATATTGGAATTAGGAACATCTCGGTTTAAAACTTCAGCCACTCTTTGAATAGAATCCTTACCGCTTTCGCGGATTATATCTTTACCGGAATCAAAAAATACCTCTGACAGAAAAGTAATTACGAGCCCGCGTTCAGTCATCTCCAACTTAGCTTTATAATTTCCGATTTCTTTCTTTAGAACATCTTCCAGTTCCAGCCTCGCTTTTTCAAGCTCGGAGAGCTCTCTGTCTTTTTGCTTGACGACATTTTCAACCTCCTTTGTTTTCTCTTTCTGAAACTGCGTAATTCGAGTCCGTAAATTTTGATTCTCAATCTCAAGCTCATCAGTTCTTTTAGCCTTTTGAACATAAGCGCACCCCGACATGGTGAATATCGCCAGAAACGTAATAATCGCAAATTTAACCTTCATAAGCAATTCTTTTTTTTATTATAACTGATCAAAATATTTATACGCATGCAAAGATACTTTTGCTATAAATTCCTTGGAAGGCGCACTGCTTGAATTCGCATGCTTAGTTAATACAACAATAATAAAATCTCCTTTAAGGGTAAATACTATGCCCGCATCGTGGCAGACGCCGTTCTCGAGTCCGGTCTTATGCGCAACAGTTATCTCGGGTGGTAAATACTTGGGGATACGATCGTTCATGCGAGTTAGTTTCAGCATAGAGACACACTGATCGGAAACGTTCTTATTGCCTAGGCTCCTCTTATATATTTTGTCTAATAACATAGCCATATCTTCGGCTGTCGTATAATTCTCGAATCCCGCATCCCTCGATTTATAATCGGCTATTTTTCGCGAAAGCTCGGTGTTTTTCAGCCCAAATGCCTTAAATGAATTATTCAAATAATCGATACCAACCATATTGGTAAGTATATTTGTAGCGGTATTATCGCTATCATAGATCATAAGGCCGATAAGCCGCTCCACTCTAAAAGTTGCGCCCGCAGGCATATCTTTTAACACGCCTGAGCCGGTAAGCTTGTCCGATGACTTTAACGCAATGTTACGGTCTAGCTTAATTTTGCCCTGATCAGCCGCGAGAAAACACGCCGCCATAAGGGGTATCTTTGCCAGGCTTGCGGAGGAAAAAAATTGCGCCTTCTCGTGCGAAAATTCCCACCCAGTTTCTAGGTCAATAATCGCTATGCCTGCCTCGCCCTTAAACTGGCTAATTTCATTCGCCAATTTTTGCCGAAGGGCCTTCCAGCCAATCTTTCTCTTTTCAAAAAGAGCCCGCTGTCTCTTGGCTTCTTGCAACTGGAAATAATATCGGTAGGCAAGACATGAGCCGCAAACTAATAATGCGCCAATAAATATAATACCAAATTTTTTCTTTATCTTCATTCGTTTTATAAGTCTTCTATTAACGCCTCGGCGACGTTATTCAGATGATCTCCTATTTTTTCAAAATTACTGATTGTGTCGAGGAATACCACGCCCGAAAGGACATTGCACTGGCCTTTTTCCAACCTCCTTACATGGTTATCTTTAAGCCGGTCGCGCAGGGTGTTAATCTGGCACTCCTGTTCCAAAACCACTTTTGCCTCATCTTTATTATTAGTCTTGAGGGCATTTATTGAACAGTCCAACATCTTATTAATATCGGAGTACATATTATTTAGCTCTTTCACCGCCGTGGTAGAAAACGGCATCCGCCCATCTATCTTCTGTAACGCAAGGTCCCGTAGATTCTCCGCATGGTCTCCTATCCTTTCCACATCGTTTATTATATGGATAAGGGGTGGGATTTTCTTCGATTCCCCAACACCCAATTCCTGCTGCATAAGTTCAACCAGGTAATTGGTTATTGCCTCCCTCAGGGAATCAATGGCCTCTTCCCCTCTGGTTATTCTATCCAAAGATTTGGAATCATTCTTAATGAAGCTATCCATAGCTAAACCCACCATCTTCTGGGTTAACTCAAGCGTCCTGATTATCTCCTTAACCGCGGCCTCTATCGCTATGGGAGGAGTAGAAAGTATGTGTCGATCAAGATACTTTGGCAAATATTCCACCTCCTCTTCTTCTTTGCCTCTGATGATTTTCGTTAAGAACTTGGCGTAGATGCCGATAAAGGGAAGAAAGATTATCGTATTAGCTACGTTAAATAAAGTATGCGCGTTTGCTATCTGTCGGGGGATATTACTTGAGGTATAAGCTACTACCTTCTCGAATACTCCAATAAAAGGGAGGAATATCAAAATGCCCAAAACGTTAAACCCTACATGCGCAAAAGACGCCCTTCTTGCGGAAATATTCGTACCTAATGAAGCTAATAAAGCGGTTATGCATGTGCCGACATTGCAACCAAAAATAAGAGGTACCGCTGCCTTAAGTCCAATCAGGCCTGCCATGGCCAGGCTGATAACCATACCTGTGGTAACCGAACTGCTCTGGAATATGGCGGTAACAACTGCCCCGGCCAGCACGCCAAGTATAGGATTAGCGCTGAACGTAAGCAGTATATTGTTAAAAACCGTATTCTGCCCCAAGGGCTTTACTACGCTGGTAAGTATGCTAAGTCCTAAGAAAAGAATGCCAAAACCGATGATGAATTCCGCGATATATTTGTGGGATTTTTTCTTGGCTAAAAACATAAAGATCATGCCTAACCCGATTATCGGCAAGGCAAGATCCGTAAGCTTAAAGGCGATTAGTTGAGCGGTTATAGTTGTGCCTATATTGGCGCCAAAAATTACGCCCAGCGCCTGCACCAGCGAAAGTAACCCTGCATTTACAAAGCCTACGACCATAACGGTCGTGGCAGAAGAAGACTGAATAAGGCTGGTAACGCCTGCCCCCACTAAAACCCCTTTTGCGGGATTACCGGTAAGGCCATGCATAACCCTTCTCATTCTTTCTCCGCTTGCCTTATGCAATCCTTCGCTCATTTCCCACAAGCCGTATATAAACAGCCCTAAACCGCCTAATAAACCGAAAATTATCTCTTTAACCATTTTTTAACTTTCCCTTTCAGTGCATTGGTAAACCGGACCTGCTACAGGTGCTTGCTTAACTTAGCCTGAGTTCTTTTCCCGGCCACACCATCTGCCTCAAGGCCATTTGCTTTTTGAAATTCTTTTATTGCTTCTTTAGTCCGCGGCCCAATCCTGCCATCAACATGGCCTTTATAGAATCCGGCATTCTTTAAGGC
>JBFZAB010000068.1:0-8961 GCA_041309285.1 Candidatus Omnitrophota bacterium | reverse complement strand
ATTGTAGCCTTGTCATAATCCTTGGCGTGATGATTATGATACTCGCGGTTGGCCTCTAAGACTTCTTTGTATGTTGTCATAGTTTTTACATCCAACTTGGAGTTGCGTTATATTTTATTTCCCATTCACTAAGTGCTTTTTCTAAATCACCCTCGGCGCCAATCCATTCCCAGAACTTCTTGAAATCCTCTACAGCGTTATCCATTTGAAAGACCATCTTATGAGTTTTGTCCCTTAGGAATAATTCAATGTTAGTGTTGACGGTCTCTATGTAATCCGGGACCACCTCGTTTGTCGGTGGAACCGTCTCGCGAAGAAACATCCCGTGCCAATAGGCGTACATAATTCCCAAGTCGGTGCGCCTGTGAAAACTATAAACAAGGTCTTTTTCATTACGAAGAAGATGAACATAGTAGGCGTTATCACCGTACTTCTTGTCTAAGCGGCCAAGCAACCAGGACAAGCGATTGTCAGACTCAATATGATTTTCAGGATAGTCTAATCTATTGGGACCAAGAATAGTGCTACGGCTTTCGTGTCCTGACGTAAAATTCTTAATATGACTACACGCTTCGTGAAACGTGTAAGAACCGCAACGGCCGGTATTTAAGATGAAAACATTCATTTCTTTTTACTCTTTCGCAACCGTTTCTTTTTCGGAAACTGTTCCTTATAGAGATAAACTGTAAAGTCGTTTGACTTATAATCGTGACGGATAACGAGACGCTTGGTAAACGCACTAAGTAAAATTCCAACAGCAAACGGATTACTATACTTAATGCCACGTGTCTTGCGCCCCGTAGTAAGCGCCGAAGTAAAGTTGATAGCCACTCCGATTTTTACCATATCCCACATATAGCCTACATCTGAAAGTAAATGTTTTTCCCAGTCAGCTTCTTCTATGTTGTAAACCCCGGAAGCAAATATATAATCGTAAGAATCGGTTTTAGCCGGAAGCTTACTCATAAAACATACATTCTTGTAACGTTTCTTTGCCCGAGTAATCATCTTAGAGTTATTATCATAACCGGCATATTCTGCATAGCCGTTAAGATATTTGTAAAGGTCACCGAACCCGCACCCCCAGTCTAAAATCCATTTTCCCTTAATATCGCCAATGTCGCATAAAACCTGGAAACGAAGCATTTGCGAATGTATATCGTGCCAGCCCAATGCTTTGGGAGTGTCCTCCTTATTTTCCTTAAGGAGTTTATTATAAACTTGTTTAACGATGTCCACCTTCATATCATTAAGCGAATTACTTCAAAAGATTCTGCGTATAAGGTCTTAATTGCGATACCACGGGTCATTGCCCAGGCCCGGACCACGTCCGGATTAAGATAACCACGATGTTCCTGGCTCTCGTATTCTGCTAATGCTCTAATCTTTTTATCAATGTCCCTTTTTTCTAATTTGACAAAACACGTAGTATGAAAAGTTGTCAGGTTCCAGGGGTATTCGTAGCCGAATATGGTAATGTCTTTGAACGCACGCAAGCCCTCGTTATAAACAACCTGATGGTCTTGGTGCATATCCTCGGGAGACGGTATAAACACCAGGTCAGGTTTAATATCTTTTTTGTAATCTATAAAAATGTCTAATATTTCCTGACGATATTCAGCAAGGCGCCTAACCGGATAATCCAATGCCCTACAATCAGTAATTCTCAGAAGTTTCATTGACTTATAGAACTCATCTATGGGGGAACCCTCTGAATCACTGAATGCTTGGGACAATACAAGTATGTATACCTGCTTACCTTCCCTTAAAAAACGTGAAATTGTGCCCCCACAAGCGATTTCTGCGTCATCTGTGTGGGGTGCTACCACTAAAATGCGTTTAAAATTATCCACCGTCATAATTTCGTATGCTTTTAATGCTAATCCCTAAGTCTTCGGCCTGCTCGCGAATCTTGTCCTCCCTACGCTGTTTTAAAATACGTTTTGTGCGCGCTTCCGGGTCGTGATGCTCCCGGTAAATCTGTTCAAACTGACGGGTCGGCTCGTTTTGTTCTTTCTTTCGTGGATTAGAGAAGTTCATATTCTTTACGTGAGTTACGGTTTTGTTCTATGCGCATCTTTTCACCTTTTTCCTCCTGAAAGGTCAAATTCTGCCCGAACTCATTGCCAACTATGGCGTAACGTAAGGCGTCACAAAGGTGGTCGTTGACTTTCATAGGGACTTCTTTACCACTATGGTCCTCTTTGGGGTTCTCGTAACGATACTGAGTGACCTCGTCTAACAGTTCCTTACAATCCTCTAAAATAAACAGCCGGTGTTCACGTAAAAGAGTCTCTACTTTGGAAATTCCCATAGGGATATCCTTATTGACTTCCCCAACCGTCATTCCGGCCCTCCTCATTTCGTCCAATCTGTCCGGTTCAGCCGGGTCCGGGTAGAATGTCTGAATCAAGGCCTCACGATTTAACTCAGAACACTTCTGGATGATGTCCGCTGACGTACGTTTTACCTCTTTCCATTCAGTGGTGACGTAATATTTGTTGTCTTTAATATTGATAACGAGGATTGCTGCCGGATTCGTATAGCCCCAGTCTATACCAGCTATAATTCGCTCCGGGTATGTCAGGTAACTGTCCAACTCACTGCCCCTTTTTAGTATATTTGAATCGTCTACGTTCCAAACAAGGCCTTCCATTCTCACAAACTTACCCTCGTAGCGTCTACTGAACTCAGCCGGGCTCATACGGTCCCGTTCCTTATCAGCAAACTCCTTTGGAAAATACGGATTATCTATAGAACTCCAGTTAAAGAGCTCAACTTCAGGGTCGTGGCCCTCTTTACTTGGCAAATACACCTCTTTGTACAGCCAATTCATATAATAAGCGTTAGTTGTGCCGAATATCTGCCCGTGACTAATCGCTACCTTCCCCTTAGCAATCACCCAAGCTAACCTACTCATCATCCCTATTTCGTCTAACCAGGCCCAATCCAGGTTAAAACCTTCTATCGCGAGAGGCTCATCGGTACTTCGTATGTAAATTCTCCCCCCGGTAGGCAATTCTATCACCCCCTCCTGCTTTTTATGAAATTTCCTATACTCCGGAAATAAGTTAAAGAACGTATCCAGTGTCGCTTGTTGTAAAATCTTGATTGTCGGGGCTGCTATCAAACCGCTACCTAATGGCAACTCCACTATCTTCTTATTCGCCCAGGTAGCCCCTACAAACGTCTTGCCCCCCTTAGTACCACAGATGGCTACTCCATACTGTTTCTTAAAGTTATAGGCTCTCCACTGTTCGGGGTGAAGGGATATTGTAGTTACTGGTTCCATAATTATGTCAGTAAGTGAGAATTGGGGTTGACAATGGGGGTGATGCCGTGAATTTTTATAAGGAAATATTTTTAATGGGTGGGGTACGTGCCCCCCCGTCCTTCCGGTTTATTGTGTTACTCCCGGATAATATTTATTTAGTCTACAGGCCGGGAGAAATTTCAACGTTAAGGGTATTCAAAAAAATCAACGTTAAGGGTTTGTGCTTGGTGTATTGTTTATTACTTCCATCTGTTGCACCTTGACCACGCGTATTGGGTTTTGCATATCTCCGGACATCTCCATTGATTGGCGCGCCTTACCGTCTACAATCTCAAGTAAAAACATTCTCATCTTGGGGTCCTTCCAGTAAGAGTCAATGATTTCTTTATAAAGTGCCGGGTTATTTTTACGAATTCTTTTCAAGGATTTTATTAAATCATTTTTCAGAGAGAAGCCGGAGCCCTTGGGTCTTCCATTCGGATTAAGCACCTCACCCTTCAAAATCTTATGCCTTGGTTTGCCTTGCTCTTTAACCTCCTTAATCTCCTCTACCTCTTTTATATTCTCCTCTGTATTATCTATTGTTATTTCTTGGGGGGTTTCTATTGTTTCCGTGTTTTTTATTTCCTGGTCCATTTTTATTTATTTATGCTCTTTTACCCCTGTTTTGAGTTATCCACAGTTTGGGTGTTTTTTGGCCTTCAGCTATTGACAAGGTATTTATTAGGGAGTAAAATTAAGTTAGTAATTAATTAATAAGTATTCGCCAGTACTTTTAAAAATAAATTTATGGAAACAACTATTCACGATGTTGTAAACATTGAAACAGAGACGCACGAATTAATAACAGACGATAAGCGAAAAATTTTCGTCCGGAAGATTGAAGTCAAAACAGAATCCGGAGAGAAATTTATTTTAACGCTTTTCACGAAAAACGAAGGAGACACGGCAATCGTTGATAAGTTTTAACGATTATCATTCTCCGTCCCGGAGATTCTGGCGAGTTTCCGGGCCGGGATAAGGTAATTATTAATCGCAAGGGCTAATACTTGCACCTTAAAAAAATGACATCTAAACAGTTTATTGAAAAATGTGTTTCCGGAAAATATGATGGCAAGGAGAAAAATTTTTGCTCAATATATTTTGACGGAGAGCACATCTATAGTTACGGAAAACATTATCCGTTACTGGTCCACATTGGCAATGCCTGGATATTGAATCAGCAAGGTTATAGCCATACAACCGGAAAACATATTTCCTGGGCCAGAGATTACGCCGATTATGTGACTGAAATCCCGAATACTTATGACCGTTATGACCGCTCAACACTTTTAAACGCTGAAGGTTTAAAAGATGTTGCGCTGAGAAATCTACGGGTTGAGGAGGAAATCCTGGCAAAGTTAACAGCCAGAGCAACCAGACAGAGGCCGATTTCTGAAGAAAGAATTCACGAATTCACACGGACAGTTGCATTTTTAGCCAGTCAGATTTTAGAAGGGGTAAAATAATTATTGTTGCTTGCCGGTTATAATTAGCGATAGCCGGCAAGATAGGGTAATTATTAAACAGCGAAGGCCATTATTCGCACATTAAAAATGAAAACATTTAAAATTGGTAAAGACATTCAAGTTGTTTGCAATGCAGAAAATACACGGTCCGGGTTTCGTCATCTTGCATCCCTGGTCATAAATGGCAACGAGGTTGATAAAACGAAATGTTGCTATTTAAACCGTACTTGGGAGGCTTGGGAGTTTCAGTCAGTGATTGAAGAATTGATTGAAAAGACAAACTGTTTAACAAAGAGACAGAAGACAAGCGCATTAAAAAAGTTAAACGGCAATGATGGATGTTCCGGGACCGGATGTCAGGGAGAAAAAAAGCAGTTTAAAACAGTTGCAAACATTGCGAGGCTTGGGGAAATTTTTGCCGGAGACGAAAAAGGCAAAAATGATTGGAAAAAAAGAATGCTATCAGCGGGTCTTGAAAATTCGGGGCTACAGTTTCCGGAAGATTGGGACCAGCTGGACGAAGAGACAAAGCGCGCGAGGTTAGATGGAGCGATAAAAATAATTTCTGAATAATTATTTTTGCTTGCCGGTCAGTGATTGGCCATTGGCCGGTAAGATAAAATAATTAACATTGCTCTTTAAAATATGCTCTGGTCATATCATTAAACCTATGGCAAATTTTTTAGTTGAAATCTCATACCTCCATCCATATCCAGTTAAAAAAGATTTCCGGACAATCGCGAGCTCAATCGGGCCAGCGATAAACCGCGCAATCAGAAGCTGGAGAAAAGAAGGCGGAAAGGGATTAAAGGTAAAAACAATAACCATCCGGGCGACAAAAATATGAGCAGAAAAATAATTCCAGAAAATCTGAGTTTTAACCGGACCATCTTAGCAAAATTTATGGCTGAAGATGAATTAAAGGAGATGGACCGAAGATATAACCGGGAGAAATTGATTAGGTTGCTTGAAAAAGCAACAGGGAAAAAGGTCAGCAGATTGAAATCCTTGTTAGAAGATTTAACGAGGAAGTAAAAATTAATCTTGACCGGAGCATATTTTAAGGAGCGATGAATTATTAACTTAAAAGTTAATTATTAACAATAAGAATATGATTGATTATTATCCGAAATTAAAGGCGCGGGGAAATAAGAAGGAAATTAGAAGGGAATTTATAAAAGACTTGCCCGCTTGTATCTTGTTTGTCTTGTTTGTTTTAGTGCTTTTATATTTTGCTCTGTAATTTACAGGGCAACAATAAGAGAATTAACAAAAGAGTTGCGGGGCTCTTTAACAAAATGAAAAACAAAAGATATTTTACGAAAATTAAATGGACACCGTACCTGGCCTGTTCAATCGCTGAAGGTTTTTCAGATGAAGAACCGACAGAAGATGAAATTCACGACTCCTGGCAGTACCTGGTTGATACCGGGCAATGCTGGACATTGCAGGGCTGGTATGGCCGGACAGCAACTCAGTTGCTGGCCGATGGAATCATTCAACCGGCATTGAAGGACCACCGCGACTATTACGGAAACCTGGTCCCGGCCGGAGTTAAACCAAAATTTAACTCAAGTCCACGGGAAATTCTTTTATAAAAAATTATTTTTACCCGGCTCAGTCTCTCCCGCGAGATTGTGCCGGGGTTTTTTATGTTTTAAAAAAATGGCGATGGGTCCACCGTAATTGAATCCTCCGGGTTATCTGCGGGTTGGCTTAATTCTTCCGTTATAGCTTCGGGTTCGCTCGCTGGGGTTGATGTTTCCGGCATAACTTCGGGCTTGCTTTCTGCTTCCGGTAGTGGTTTGTCGGTCCATTTGATAATTATAAACATTCCCTTACCGCAAACCGGGCAAGTTCCTTTGATTGCCCGTCTTTTGTTCTTCATTAAAACCTCAATCGGGTCTACGAATTCGCGCTTGGCCTGACATTTTACGCACCATCCTAACATAAAATTTTTGTAGTTAATTATTTAAACACGGGTTGGCAGAAAAAACCGAAAAGATATCGGGAAAAAAGTATTTGAGATAGAATCTCTCTGCCATTTTTTTTCTTAGCAGGAGAGATGACTGGGGGAAGAAAGTTAATTGATAAACAATTCTACTTTTTAAAAATATCATCCCTCCTGCTAAAAATAAAAAGGGGACGGAAAATCGGAGATGTAATCTCACTTTCTTCCGTCCTGTTTTAATGTTATTACAAAAAAAATCGTTTGTCAATAGCGTGAAGTCTAATAACCTGTTATTTAATTACTACATAGTTTATTTCAGTTTTCCGGGTAAGCCCGAGGGCATTTTTAATCTCTTTGTATTCATCTGACTCCGGGTGAGCCAGTATAGCCTCAAGCAAGTTGCGCTTTAGCTTATATTCGTAGGTCTCAAAACCCTTTATTTCTTCCAGGGTGATTGAGCCGTCCTTCTCATAGAGAACGAAATCCATCCGGTATGTAGTAATTTTATAATCTTTAAAATATAAAGGCAAGGTTATCTGCTTTTTCCACTCCTTGATTTCCTTACCGGCAACCAACAAATCAAGTTCCACGGCCCGGGCACATTCCTTACCGGACGCATAATAATATCCCTTGTATTCTTTTTTCTTGGCGTTATACTTGTTTCCCTTGCGCTGAAAGTATGTCATTTGATTTACGGGCTTTTAATTTATAATAACGCGCCCTGGCCCACGCCTTATACTCTGGAGTACGAGCACGCTTCTTAAGTTTCTCAATCATTTCTTCTCGGTGATTGTAATAAAACTTTAAAGATGCCTTCCTACGAATTTCACGAACCCTATCCGGATGATTCTTCGCCCACCTCTTGGTTTGAATTAGGTGCCGTTCATAAAATCCAGGGATTAAGTATCTAAAAATCGTAGTCTTAGCAACTCCGTATTTCTGGGCAAGTGAAATCTTAGTAAAAAGTCCGGAGCCATATAACTCACGCATTTCCTTGACCTGTTCTTTATTTATTTTTCCTGGTCTTCCTGCCATATTATTGTTTACTACCCTTACCCATATCGTAAGCGGCGGCAGCCACAATTACGAGAACGAATAAAAATACAAAAATGTTTACTAACATATTATTGATTCCAATAAGTTCTTGATAAAAATATTTGTGCCAGGTGGTCTGCTTCATCGCTTTTGAAATGAAACCAGTTTCCCTTTTTGTCAATCGTTTCGGATACCGCAGAATAAGTCTTGTCATTATCGGTATCGTGGACAACCACCCTATAATTCTGAGGCAATAAAACCTTCCGGAAGAATTCGCCATCAATGCCCCAGGCATCAAACTTTTTAAACAAGTGCTTAGATTCCCGGACCGACTTTGTAAATGTTTTTTCAACATCGTCCAGAATTCCAATCATCTTATTTTTTATAACTATTTTTTGTTTCATAGAAGCCGGGAGAAGGACTTGCACCTCCGACCTTCGCTTTACAAAAGCGCTGCTCTGCTACTGAGCTAACCCGGCATAGTGGTTATGTTCCTGGGGGCGGTTTTACGTAATTATAAATAAAAACGCATAGCCCAAAGGAGAGGATAGCTCTCGTCCCTCCAAGAACAAAGCTTGTAACCAGAGCGTCCTACTTATTAAAACAAGTGGGCCTCACCGTCCGCAGGAATATAACCACTAATTTAAAGGTTCTTCTTCGCTTGGGAATGGAACATAGATTCCGAATTTCTGTCCCAGGTGCCGAGTCAATGTTTCGTACACATTGTCAATATCGGTAGTTGATAGGTCGGTTGTTGATTCCTTGCCGAGTTGTGCCTTCTGTACTGGGCGCCAGATATAGTTCTTCACGTTCTCCGTGGTCCACTCAATGTCTACTTCCGGCTTAAGCACTTCTCGCATATCGTACCCGGAAGAATTTAATTCATCTGCTAATAACTCAAAGTACTTGTGCAAGGCATTGTTTTGCCTGGTTGTGCGCCGATTCACTTCACGCTCAATAGCAATATCAACGTTCTTGCCTTCAAGTAGTTCCAACCAAACACTGATTCCGGTTTGGTCATAGAAGTATATTTTACCACCCTCTATTTTTGCTGCGAATATTTGTCGTTGATTGTTCATTTTAATCTTTTAATAATTTCATCAAGCCTTTTTGGTATTCATTTAATACTTTCGTAATCCATTTTAAATCCTTATCCGACCAGTCCTTAATCACCGAACCGATTGCAAGTGAAT
>JBFZAB010000067.1:0-9239 GCA_041309285.1 Candidatus Omnitrophota bacterium | reverse complement strand
TTTCAGGAGGTCCGGCCTTTTTTCACGGGTAACTTTTAAAGTCTGTACCTTGCGCCACGCCTCTATTTTTTTATGGTCTCCGGATAAAAGTACTTCCGGAACTTTCCAGCCTTTAAATTTCGCCGGCCTGGTGTAATGCGGGTATTCAAGTAAGTTTGCGGAAAATGATTCTTCATAAAGCGAATTACTATCACCGAGAACACCCGGAACAAGCCTTGTCAGGCAGTCAATTAATACCATCGCCGGTAACTCACCGCAGGTAAGGATATAATCACCGATAGAGACTTCCTCGGTTATAAGATTATCTCTTACTCTGGCATCAATACCCTCGTAATGACCGCAGATGAGGATTACATGTTTAAAACCAGACAGCTTCCCAGCCATTTCCTGATTAAACTTCTTACCTTGGGGCGAAAGCAGTATAATCCGGGATCCTCTGCGCTTTAATTCTTTAACGGCGCGGTAAATCGGCTCAATATTCATTACCATGCCCGGACCGCCGCCAAACGGACGGTCGTCTACTTTCTTGTGTTTGTCGGTTGACCATTTCCTCAGGTCATGTACTTTTATTTTAACAAGCTTCTTGTCCCGGGCTATTCTAATCATCGATTCATTCAAGACCGCATCAAACATTCCCGGGAAAATAGTCAGGACATCGATTTCCATCATTCTAAATAAGCGCTTAAGTTATAAAACAGAGTGAATTTAATTAGATAAATGTTTGCCTCAAGGAGACCTCTGCTTTATTCAACATCCTGTTTCTTCAATATGCTTTTTACCGTCGGCGTCGGCTTTGCTCCTACTTTCAGCCAGTAGGCAGCCCGCTCGCGGTCTACTTTGACCATGGGTGGATTGACGGTTGGATTATAAAAACCAACCTGTTCGATAAAATTTGCGTCCCTGTCTTTAGACTGCTGTATTACAACAATCTTCTGGTGCCGTTTTTTCTTTGTTCCTTCACGCGTTAATCTGATTCTTAATGCCATTTCGTACCTCCATAATAAATATGAACCGGTTAAATGGTGATTGGTTATTGGTTAAATTCTACTCCCGCTCTCTCCAGATGCGTGCGCCAAGTTTGGATAATTTCTCTTCGATTAATTCATAACCGCGGTCGAGATGATATATGCGGTGGATTTCGGTTTTACCTTTAGCAACAAGCCCGGCAAGGACAAGGGCTGCCGATGCCCTGAGATCCGAAGCCATTACCGGTGCACCGCTTAAATTCTTCACGCCCTTAACGATTGCCGAAGGGCCTTCCAAAATAACCTGGGCCCCCATACGGTTAAGTTCCGCCACGTGCATAAACCTGTCGGGATAAATCTTCTCTGTTATCACCGATATCCCTCTTGTTACGGTCATAAGAGACACCATTTGCGCCTGCATATCCGTAGGGAATCCGGGAAACGGTAAAGTTGTTACGTCGACCGGTTTTAGGCTCCGGCATTTTCTTACTCTTATTTTCTTTGAGTTACAGGAGACGGCTAAACCCACCTCACCCAACTTATCAATTAACGCGCCCAGGTGTTCCATATTTGCATTCTTTAAGGTAATATCACCTCCGGTAATTCCGGCGGCAATCATATAAGTACCTGCTTCTATGCGGTCAGCTATTATCGAATGTTGTGCGCCTTTTAATTTATTCACTCCTTCAACTTCAATTATATGGGTGTTCGCCCCCTTGATTTTAGCCCCCATCTTGACAAGAAAATCAATGAGGTCGATAATTTCGGGTTCACAGGCCGCATTCTCAATCAGGGTTTTCCCTTTTGCCAGGGTCGCAGCCATTAAAACATTAGCCGTAGCAAGTACCGAAGAACCGAAAGAACCGCCTAAATATACCCTTGATCCCTTAAGACATTTAGATTTGGCCATTACATAACCGTGCTCTATTTTTATTTCTGCGCCAAGAGCCTCGAGGCCTTTTATATGCAGGTCAATCGGACGATGTCCGATAATACATCCGCCGGGCATGGAAACTTCAGCTTTATTGAGCTTGGCAAGCAGGGGACCCAGGACACATACGGAAGCCCTCATTGTTTTTACCAGGTTATAGGAAGCGCTGTGCTTTTTTGCCCCCTGGGATTCTATAGACACGGTCCTGTCTTCCCATTCCGCCTTCATTCCTATACCCTTAAGAAGGCGGATCATGGTCTGTACGTCTTTAAGCGGCGGAACGTTTCTGATAATGCATGGCTCATCGGTTAGAATAGCCGCAGCCATAATCGGCAAAGCCGCGTTTTTGGCCCCGCTTATTTCCACCTCGCCTTTAAGGGCCCTTCCTCCTTCAATTACTAATTTATCCATTTCAGTGAGTAACCAGTAACCAGAAACCAGAAACCAGCAAATCGCAAATCTGGTTTCTGTACTCTGTACTCTGGTTTCCGCTCTTTAATATTGTGCCGTTAATTCCTATTTGTGTAATATGACGACCCGTTCTATTCCGCGGTAATCTTTTTCTATCTTCATCTTCCTGAACTCACTTGATAAAAATAATTCTTTTACCGCCCTAACTTGCCCGAATCCTATCTCTATCAGAAGAGCTCCGTTATTTTTTAAATAACGGGGGGATTCTTGTATAATTTTTTTAATATAAAATAATCCATCTCTCTTGCCGTCCAGGGCAATACGCGGCTCATGTGATAACTCCGGAGCTAACCCGTTAAAATCAGAAACAGGAATATACGGAGGGTTGGAAACAACCAGGTCAAATTTGCCTTTCTCCCCTATTGCTTCAAAAAGATCACCAACCAAAAAGTCGATTCTTTCTTCCAACTCTAATGATACGGCATTCCCCCTTGCTACAAGCAGGGCATTATATGATATATCGGTAGCAGTAATTAAGGCCTCTGGATTTGTCTTGGCAATACTTGCGGAAATATTCCCCGAACCCGTTCCTAAATCCAGTATTTCCGGTATATTGCCTTCACGTTTTTCAGAATACAGGAGCGAGAGGCTTTTTTCAACAAGAATCTCCGTTTCCGGACGAGGTATTAATACACTTTCTGAAATTATAAAATTCAGACCGAAGAATTCTACGCTGCCAAGAATATACTGCAGCGGATACCTTAAGGCTCTCTTTCCAATAAGGGCAGAAAATTCCTCCCATAAACAATCATCCATCTCCTTTGAGGCTTCCAGATAAATCTCGGTTTTTGATAATCCGGAAAGATGCGCAAAAATCCGCTCGGCATTAATAACCGCGTCTTCCACCCCGCAACTATTTAGATAAGTCGTTGCCCATCTTATGCAATCCAAAACCGAACCTTTAGAAAGCGTTACATTCATAATCAGGATTTCTCTCCGGTCTTCTGTTTAAGCTTCTCCTCTTTCTCTGCTCTATATAATGCATCTATCAACTCTTTTAAGTCTCCTTCAAGAATAGCTTCAAGTCTGTAGAGGGTAAGTTCAATTCTATGGTCAGTTACCCTTCTCTGAGGAAAGTTATAGGTTCTAATCTTCTCGCTTCGGTCACCTGTACCGATGAAGGTCTTGCGGGTCTGGGAAATTTTATTCCTTTGCTCTTCTAATCTAGAATCTAGTAACCTTGCTTTAAGAACCCTCATTGCCTTAGTTTTATTTTTAAGCTGTGAACGTTCGTCCTGGCAGGAAACCACGATGTTGGTCGGGACATGGGTAATTCTCACCGCAGAATCTGTGGTATTGACTCCCTGTCCACCGGGACCGGAAGAGCGGTATACGTCGATACGTAAATCTTTGGGATCAATTTGAAACTCAACGTCTTCAGGCTCAGACATAACTACAACTGAAACGGTCGAAGTATGGATCCTTCCTGATGACTCGGTGGTGGGAACCCGTTGTACGCGATGAACTCCGGATTCGAATTTAAACAACCCGTAAGCATCTCCGCCTTCTACGGAAAAAATCATTTCCTTAAACCCCCCTATATCCGTGGGGTGCGAGTCAATATGCGAGCACTTCAGGTTGCTCTGATCCGCAAAACGACTATACATCCGATAAAGGTCGCTTACAAACAAACAGGCCTCCTGTCCGCCTGTTCCCGCGCGTATCTCCATAATGATATTTCTGCCTATATTAGGATCATCTTCCTCGAGAAAAATAGACTCTAATTCTTCCCAGAGAACATCCTTTTTATGTTTGTATTCCGACAGTTCCTGCTCCGCTATCTTCTTCAGCTCCGAGTCTCCTGAATTATCCGATATCACCCCTTTAAGGTTATCCATCTCCCGTGTTATCCGCTTAAACTCTCTGAATTTATTTACCGCAAAAGAAAGCCTGTTAAGCTCTTTAGAATATTTCTGATATTTGGCTTTGTCATTTATTATTTCAGACCTTGTAAGATTTTTCTCGATATCGACAAGACGATCCTCGAGTTCCTGAAATTTTTTAATAATATTTTCTGACATGGCTTTAATAAATCTCTATGGGATAGTTGGCCATTCCTTCATAAAGGAAAGGCCTAAAGTCCCAGGATTTCTGCGTATCGATTAAAACAAAACCAAAATTAATAGCTGAAAACTCATACTTGGTTTCATTTAATCTAAGAACGGAAGGCTATCGCTACCTAATAAATTATACCTGCAGAATCCGGGAAGTCTTAACCTATCCCTTCTGTCCGTATTTCTTCTGAAACTTTTCCACTCTTCCTGCGGAATCTATAAGCTTCTGTTTAACGGTAAAGAAAGGATGGCATTTGCTGCAGATTTCTACCCTTATATTCTGTTTTGTTGAACGCGTGTGGATTACCTCGCCGCAACTGCAACTTATGGTTGTTTCTTTGTACTGTGGATGAATTCCGTCTTTCATTTCTTCCTCCTTAATGAGCCCCGCAGCATTCTTGCAGAATGCAAGAGGCGGGGCGAATTAATCCCGAAGTGTATACCGAAAATATCGAAAAGATTTTCGGTATGTTTACACAGGGACAAATAAACCCGCCACAAATCATTGGCGAGGTAAGCTTAAATCTATAACTTATGTTCGCTGTACTCCATAAGTTATATTTCGCTCATTTTACCAAATCTTTGGAAAAGTTGCAAATAAAAACCCCATTAGAAACGCCTTAAGCATTTCGGTAATACAAATTAAAGATCGGGAAGGACTTAAAACCCTTTAAACTTCCAAGGCATCGGGATTAATACCTATTAAGAATTCGGCGTTAGTCTTAGCCTTGGAAAGCTTACCTATAAGTACCCTCATTGCTTCTTCGGGATTAAGCTGATGCAGGGCTTTGCGCAAAACCCATATACGCTTTAACTCTTCCGGGTCAAGCAAAAGTTCTTCGCGGCGCGTGGCAGACCTGTTTATTTCTATGGCCGGATAGATTCTCTTCTCGAATAAAGTACGGTCGAGCTGTAATTCCATATTGCCGGTACCCTTAAATTCTTCAAAGATAACATCATCCATGCGGCTACCGGTATCGACAAGAGCAGTGGCAATTATAGTGAGGCTACCGCCTTCTTCTACGCACCTCGCCGAACCAAAAAACCTCTTAGGCTTAATCAATGCGGTCGCATCTATACCGCCGGAGAGAACCCTTCCGCTGTGAGGCGCAACCGTATTATATGCACGCGCAAGGCGTGTAATACTGTCAAGGAGTATAACAACGTCTTTTTTGTTTTCAACCAGCCTCTTTGCCTTTTCTAATACTATCTCAGCCACCTGAAGATGCCTTTCGGCGGGCTCGTCAAAGGTAGAAGAGATAACCTCGGCATTCACCGAACGCTGCATATCGGTTACTTCTTCCGGTCTTTCGTCGATAAGTAATATGATAAGAATTATCTCGGGGCAATTGGCGGTAATGCTGTTGGCTATTTTTTGTAAAATAATAGTTTTTCCGCTGTAAGGTGGCGCTACAATCAGGCCGCGCTGTCCCCTGCCTATCGGCGTCAATATATCTATGATACGGGTTGAAATATCTCCTGACGGGGCCTCAAGAAGAATCCTCTTCTGGGGATATAAGGGAGTTAAGTTGTCAAAGAATATTTTCTCTTTCTTTTCATCAGGATTTTCAAAATTAACCGCCTCCACTTTAAGAAGGGCAAAATAGCGCTCTCCTTCCTTGGGAGGGCGAATCTGTCCGCTGACAATATCTCCGGTTTTTAAATCAAATTTTCTTATCTGTGAGGGAGAAACATAGATATCGTCCGGTGAGGGAAGATAGTTATAATTCGGGCTGCGCAGGAAACCAAAACCGTCCGGCAGTATCTCAAGTACCCCTTCCCCGAACATAAAACCTTCTTTCACTGCCTGCGCTTGTAATATCTTAAAAATTAAATCCTGTTTTTTAAGGCCGCTTACTCCATCGACATTCAAATCGTGCGCAAGCTTATTAAGCTCAGAAATCTTTTTATCCTTGAGCTTGGCAATATCAAGTCTATTTACACTCGTATTGCCGGAGCCGTTTTTCGCTTCCTTAACAGAATCTAGCTGCCCGCTATCCTTTTCCATACTTCATTTACCTGCCTTTCTGTAAATTTTATGGTTTTGCTATTATCTATAATAAAGTCCGCTTTCTTCATCTTTTTTTCAAGCGGCATCTGAAATCTTAGCCTATCCCTAAAATCATGGGGACTCAAACCTAATCCGCGTTTTACCCTTCTTATCTGTTGCTCGAGTCCGGCGCTGACCACAATTAAATAATCGACTATTCTTTCAAGACCTGCCTCAATAAGCAACGGGGCATCGATTACTAAAGCTTTTGCCCTGTCTTTTCGTGCACGCCGCAACCGGATCCCTATCACATCTATTACTTCGGGATGGATAATATTACAAAGAAGCCGCCAGTTTTTCCTGTCTGAGAAAGCAAATTCTGCAAGTTTTTTTCGATTTATTGAGCGACCTTTACCCAGAATAGATTTACCAAAAGCCCTTACTATTTTACCGGAAACGGATCTTTTCTTTATTATGCGATGAGCAATATCATCGGCATCAATTATACGGGCACCCCGCCTGCCGAACAATTTTGCAACGGTAGTTTTTCCGCAACCGATATTTCCCGTTATACCTATAATTATCAACGTATCCGCCTGATGCGATCCCGGCACGTCGGCCGGTATTGCTTTATTTTAAACAACCCCTTGGAATATCTAACCCTCGGACTTTAAGGCTTGGATACAGCCACCGGTTCTTTTTTCAAAGAGGCGGTCTGTTTATAGAGATCGAGGTATTTCTTGGCAGACTGTTCCCAGGAAAAATCCGTCTCCATGGCTCTTTTAACCAGGCGTATCCATGCTTTTTTATCCCGATAAAGCAACAACGCTCTTTTTATAGTTTCGAATAAAGCAACCGGCTCATATGACGTAAAGGTAAAACCGTTGCCTGTATCAGAATGTGGTTCATAATCGACTATTGTATCCGCCAGGCCCCCTGTTTTTCTTACCACCGATATGGTTCCGTACTTAAGGCTTATCAACTGCCCCAGACCACAGGGTTCAAATCGCGAAGGCATAAGGAAAATATCCGACGAGGCATATATTTTTCTGGCCAGGGTTGCATCGAATTTTAAATTTATCGAAGTGCTCTTCGAATATTTAATCTTAATCTCCTTAAATAAGTCGTGATATTTCTTGTCTCCGTTACCCAGAAGTATAAACTGTAAATCTAATTTGCAAAGCGGTTCAATAATTTGAGCTAATAGATCCAACCCCTTCTGGTCAGCCAGGCGCGTAATGATGCCAAGAAGAGGGACATCCGGTCTTATTTCAAGCCCGGTCTCCATCTGCAGGAATTCCTTATTTACGTATTTTTTATTTACCGAACCAGAAGAATATTTCTGCGGAATGGCGGAATCTTTAAGCGGGTCCCAAATATCATAATCGATGCCGTTTAATACTCCGACGAGGTTATCTTTTCTTTTGGTAAGCAGACCTTCCATACCGCAGCCAAATTCCATTGATTGAATCTCGCGCGCATATGTGGGGCTAACGGTAGTAATATAATCGGAAAAAACAATCCCGCCTTTCATGACATTTAACTTGCCGTAGAACTCCATGGCCTCCATATTAAAAAGCGACCAATCGAGCCCTGTTTTTGCAAACTGCTCGCTTGGAAATAAACCCTGATAGGCAAGATTATGTATGGTAAAAACCGTCTTTGTATTTTTAAAGAAAGGGTCCCTGTTAAATTCGGTCTTTAGATAGACCGGTATAAGCGCAGACTGCCAGTCATTACAGTGTATTATATCGGGTGAAAATTTATTTGCCTTGGCAATATTAAAAACCTCGCGGCAAAAATATACAAACCTGTCCAGATTATCGGGATAATCTCCTTCGGAAGTTCCGTATAAATTATCGCGACTAAAATATTCAGGGTGCTCAACAAAATACACTTTTACATCTTTGCCAAGAGAGGTAACGCTGCCTTCCACTTTGACCTGTTTATATTTGGGCATAACTACCCTGATATCTACGCCTATTTTTTCCAATGCTATAGGCAGAGAACCGGCAACATCGGCTAACCCTCCTGTTTTTGCAAAAGGATCCACTTCGCTCGAAACATACAACACTTTCATTTTTCTAGCCAATCCGACCTCCTTCTTTTTTTCAGCTACATCCGGCCCTGCAATAACACAACCAAGACAGCTGATGATAACGATTTTTAAAAAATACTCCCGTTTTAATTTACAAAAAAATAATCACTGAAAATTAATTTATGCTACCGGTTTCATCTCAAGCCAGTTTGGCCCGTATTTTAAGCTGGTTTCCAGCGGAACCTTAAGTTTTACCACACCCTCCATTTCAAGCTTTACTATCGCCGTTAAATCCTTCAGCGCAGATTGTGAAACTTCAAACAAAAGCTCATCATGAATCTGCAAAATAAGAAAAGCATCTATGCCGACAGACATTATTTTATCATGCACCTTGATCATGGCCAATTTTATAATATCGGCGGCAGAACCCTGTATAGGCGTATTCACAGCCGTCCTTTCGGCAAATTGCCTTGCGCTTTGATTCTGGCTGTTAATTTCGGGGATAAAACGTCTTCGATTAAGTATCGTGGTAACGAAGCCTAAGCGACTGGCTTCGTCTATTTTGGATTCGATATAACATTTCACGCCGGGGTATCTCCGGAAATAGGCCTTAATAAATTTATCGGCTTCAAAGAGCTCAATATTCAGCTCTTTAGATAGCCCAAACGGGCTCATCCCATAAACTATGCCGAAATTGACAGTCTTGGCTATTGATCTTTGTTCTGAAGTAATATCTTTTTCGGGAACCGAAAATATCAGGGACGCGGTATAAGTATGTATATCTAAATTT
>JBFZAB010000066.1:0-4722 GCA_041309285.1 Candidatus Omnitrophota bacterium | reverse complement strand
ATTCCGTCCTTAAGCTTGGAAATCGAACTAAGGATTATCTCTGCGGCAACAGTTATGTTATTTAAGATATCCGCCGGCAATTTTTGTTCGATAAAACCCACCAGGCGCGCCGCGCCGTTGGTCCAGTCGGCAATTTTATCCAGTGTTTTTACAAAATGCATCAGATCCTCGCGGTCAGGAGGAAGAAGAAGGCTTTCCGAAAGCGCATCCACCATCTTTGACCTTAAGATATCCGCCTCGTGCTCACTTTTCCCGACATTCTCGATAGCAATAGCCTTGGCTTCCAAATTTCCTCCGATAAAGGCCTTAATCGCTTCGGAAAAATAGGCAACTGTTCTGTAAGTTTCATCCGCATGCTTCTGCGCGTCCATTAATATCGACTGCTCCGACGCCATTCCCAACCAACCCAAAATATTCCTCATTTCTCTCATGGTAACCTCCAATTAGATACGGTTAAATAGTGATTGGTAATTAGTTAAATAGATAAAGATACAGTTAAATAGTTAATTGGTAATTGGTTAAATAATTTATTCTTCGGCTTTTCGCTTCTTTAAATATTTAACATAGCCATTTAGTTTCTTGAGCAAATCATACCCTTCTATTTTTAGTTGATTCAAACTATTTCCATCTCCATATTTTTCATCTATGCAGATATTTATATCATCAAAGAGCTCTTCTAAAGAACCCCGAGCCTGTCTTAAGAATTGGATATTTTCTTGATAATGGAACCGCCCATGACCTTCCGCAATGTTATTGGTCAAAGAAACTGCTGCTCTCCTAATCTGCGATACTAAATTATATTTTTCCTCGTCCGGTAAAAATTTGGCAAGTTTATACATCTTACTCCTAAATTCCCTTGCCAATTTATAAACTTCAAGATTCTCAAACGTCTTAAATTCTATTTTAGCGTTATCTGTCATTCAACCATTTAATTATTCCTGCCTGCCGGCAGGCAGGTAACCTTTTAACTATTTCCAGAGTAATATTCCTTTTAATATCAAAAAACTAATTATTCCGGAAATAAACGGCGTTGCCAACCAGCACAATATCATATCCTTGGCAATGCTCATATTTAAAACCCGCACTCCCCTTACCAGGCCAACGCCAAAAATGGCGCCCACTATCGAGTGACTGGTCGAGACGGGTATGCCAAACAAAGTATAGACGTGTACATTCAGGGCACTGGCAAGCTGGGCAGAAAAAGCCATAATCGGCAGGAGATGAGTTATATTCGAACCAATAGTCTCGATAACCTTGTATCCCCAGGTAACAATACCCAGAACTATAGCCGCACCTCCTAAGATAATGCTTACGGTAGGAGTAAGAATACCCGCACCGACAATGACACCTGTGGCATTAGCCACATCATTTGCCCCCCAGGAATAGGCCACGTAGCAACCGCTTAAAATAATAAGAACGGTCATGGTTACTTTTATATAACGCCGCGGCATAAACCTGTAAAAGATATTTTTGAAAATAATATAAAATAGGAAGCCGAGTATAGCCGCACCTACGGGAGTAATAATCCAACAGATGAATATATCCAGTAAAACTTTCCAGTTAACCGGCGTGCCTATTGCCAGCCCTGCTCCGGCAACCGCACCCACTATCGAGTGGCTGGTTGAAATAGGCATCTTCCAGTAAGTGGCCAACACCACCCAGGCACAGGCGCTGAATGCCGAAACCATAGCCAGGAAAAGAGGAAGATTACCTTCTAACTCATTTATCGCGACTATACCCTTGCCTATAGTCCTGGTAACATGGGCACCTTGTAAAAACGCACCCAAAAAACCAAATATTGCAATAAGTATTATTGCCTGCTTTAAGGTCACGACTTTTGAACCAACTGCCGTACCAAGCGAATTCGCGGCATCATTAGCGCCTATCGACCAACCGACGCCTATAGCCATAATAACCGTTAGAACTATAAGTATTATCATAATTATCTAAAAGCTAAATATACGTTTGGCAAGAAAAATTACTCCCTGCACACCGCCAAAAACTATTAAACAACCCAGAAAGCTTCCCAAGGCAAGATAGGTTATGCTCTTTGCCCTTTTAGCCTTCAGGGTATGGGCGATAAAAACCGCCGTTGCCATACCACCGAATGCGGGAAAGGCAGAAATCAGTATAATCCCCACACTCCCTAAAGAATTTACTACTTTTCTTATAAACGATTTTTCTATGTGTTCCTGTTTGGGCAAGCGGTTCTTTAAAAACCGAAATATCTTCAGGCGGGAAATTCCGTATTCGAGAATGCAATAATAAAGCGGGATCTGCAACAAGTCAAGAGAAAAAACCAGAAGAAAAAGAAAATGTTTATTTATGCCTAAACTTATACCGACGGGTATAGAAATCGCCCGGCTGAATAAAATATAAAACAGCAGGAATTTGAAGAAGATAAGGAGATAGAACATCTGGGAAAATATTAGTTGTCAGTTGTCAGTTTTCAGCTGTCAGCTACAAGAATAATGTTAAGGTAAAAGTAAAAAGGTAAAAGTTCTTCAGTTATTGAGTTATTTAATTCTTTAATCTGATTATCAAGCCTTGTTCACCGGCAGCGAGATAATTAACTTACCCATCAGGACCAAGAGGGTAACTACAACTGCCGCCATTAAAACCCCGAGGGCAATGGATAAAAAAGCTTTTCCGAAACGCATTTTGATTAAAGAGGCAATTATTGCTCCCGTCCATGCCCCCGTCATAGGAAGAGGAATACCGACAAATACCGTTAATCCCCAGAATTCATAGCGCTCCACTTCGCACGCTTTTTTTCTTGCACGCTCAAAGAGCCAGTCAAAGAATCTTCTCCAGATCCGGAAACGTCTCAGGCGACCGGATATGGGCCTAAGTAAAATCAGTATAAAAGGTATGGGTATAAGGTTTCCTAATACCGCAAGCAGGAAAACCTTGTACCAGGGAAAATGAAAAGCAAAACCGAGAGGTATAGCGCCTCTTAACTCAAAAATGGGAAGCGTTGAGACAAAGACGACAATTATTTCCCGGGGCAAATCGTGAAAGAGAAGAAGAAATTTATCGAGCATGGCACTGGTTACAAATTACTAGTTATAAGTTATTAGTTGTCAGCTTTCAGATTTCAGTTTTCAGCTATCAGTTATCAGTTATCAGTTGTCAGTTTTCAGTTACGAATTAAAAATGATTACAACGATTTCTATAAAACAAGATTACAGCGATAGAACCCAAATACATATACATTTATATATAAGCAAAAGGGGGAACGCAAAAGGTAAAAGTTCTTTAGTTATTCAGTTATTTAGTCCTTGTTGATTACGAGTTACTAGTCTAATCTTTCCAACCATACTCTCCCACTAAAGGTACAAATACGCAGGAGCAAACCTGTTCGGTTTCTATTTTTCCCTTAAATTTGCGTACCACGCTTAAAACTTGAAAATGATTTTCACCCAGGGGAATAACCAGAATACCCCCTTCTTTTAACTGTTCTATCAGCGGCGGGGGAATATCGGGCGAAGCCGCAGTAACAATGATACAATCGTAGGGAGAAAATTCTTTCCAACCCAGGCTTCCGTCGCTGCATTTTGTATTTACATTCTTATATCCTAATTCATCGAGTATAACGCGTGCCTCTTCCGCCAAAGAAGGAAAGCGTTCGACGCTGTATACTTCTTTCGCCAGCTCCGCAAGAACCGCTGTCTGATATCCCGAACCTGTACCAATTTCAAGAACCCGCTCTTCTCCTTTGAGCTTGAGGCACTCGGTCATAAGAGCGACTATATAAGGCTGGGATATGGTCTGGCCTTCGCCGATGGGAAGCGGATGGTCTTCATAGGCATAATCAATTTTCTCTGCAGGGATAAACTTATGCCGCGGGACATCAAACATTGCTTTTATAACACGCTCATCTTTTATCCGGCGGGATATTATCTGCTTATCCACCATCTGGCGGCATGAAGAGGAAAAATCTTCCATTACTGCCACATCGCTTTAAAGATAAACTTTAAAAACCTTACAGTATCGATAAAAGGATTAATCTGACTGCTAATTTCAGGGCTGTAGATAGTTTTAATCGGAAAAGATTTAACTAAGCAGCCTTTTCTCACCGCCTGAATCAGAATTTCCGACTCTATCTCAAAATTTGAACTCCTTAAATTTAATTTTTTCAATACGGGAATTTTTAATAATCTGAAGCCGCATTGGGTATCGGGAATATCTTCCTGAATAAGTATCGAAATAACTGCTGACATAAACTTGTTTGTAATCCTGCGGACAAGCGGCATCTCGCGGGGCGTTCCCATACGGTTACCGATAACTATATCGGCACCGGTTTTTTCCGCGAATTCAACTAAGGGAATAATTTCATCCGGATTATGCTGGCCGTCACCGTCCATGGTAATTACGGCATCCAGGGCGGAATCGGAAATACAATAATCAAAGGCGGTTTTAAGCGCCTTTCCCTTACCCGAATTTTTTTCGTTGCGAAAAACCATGGCTCCGCTTTCTCCGGCTATCTTGTCCGTTTTATCGGTAGAGCCATCGTCAACGACAATTACGCCGATGCCGGTTAAATTTCTGATCTTTTTGACCAGCCAGCCTATTGTCTTTGCCTCATTATACGTAGGTATTATGACAGAAACTTTCATGTGTTTAAGTCAAAAGTTATTAGTTGTCAGTTTTCGGTTTTCAGATTTAAATTACGAGTTACGAGTTACTATTTTATTCTTATTTATTATAACTTAACTTGTC
>JBFZAB010000065.1:0-8637 GCA_041309285.1 Candidatus Omnitrophota bacterium | reverse complement strand
GATTGTGCCCAACCCAAGAGAGACCGAGGTAAGAAAATTTTTCGTGACAATTTCTCTACCAATGAAATTATGGATAACTTCGCCGAAAAGGCTCATATAGGAGAAAATGTGCACACTGCATTCGTTGTCGCGGCAGTGTGTCCAGCGGAGAATTCTCTCCAGCAGAAAAACAGTATTATTCCTCCTGGTACATAGACGAATATTAATCCGTTGAGCTCTCCTTCAATTGCCTTTGGAATTAGATTCAGGAATGCTGCCCCGGGCATGGAGCCTGTCGCAAGATTCACCGTAAAGAAAAGAATAAATGATATACAAAACGCAGCTTCTTCCTGCCTTGCTACTTGCTTTCCTCGCTGGTATTCCCACGGTGCTGGGGAGCCTGATAATTTTTTTATGCGGGATTTTAAGAAAGGTTACCTGCAATTTTCTCTTGGACCTTCCGCCGGGGTTATGATCTTTATCAGCTTTGACGAACTTCTTCCCTTGTCATGCGAAGGGAAAGGGTATCATAGATCTATCTTAGGCGTCCTGATAGGGATGCTTATAATTGCGCTAAGTATTTACTTATTTAACATTTAAGGCAGAGATTGGTCGATGTTCCTGCAGTATCTATAGATTTTAAAAAGCAACTTTAGATTCGTCAATATTTTTTACCCTTACGATTCTGGCAGCTTCTTATAATCCTAGTTAAACAATTTTATTTGAATTGAAGGATTTATTTTACAGTTTTTCTCTTTATTTGATATAATCTTATACCTATGAAAACAAAGAATTTTGTGCGTTATGTCCGGGATTTTCTTGCCCGTTTGCTTTTAAGGGGGTTTGCCGCGGCAGTTTTTTTTATCCCGCTTTTTCTTTTGCGCTATGTAGGTGGAGCAGGAGGAAGACTTTTTTGCCGTTTTTCAGAGCGTTATCGGAGGCTTGCCCGAGAAAACCTGAAAATTGTTTTTCCGGGAATCGAGGAAGATGGCTTGCGTAAAATAATGAAGGATTCTTTTACCATGCTTGGGGAAAACGGCGCAGACTCTATCTGGTTTATTAACCGCAGTAACAAGAAAAGAAGAAATTTCGTCGATATGGAAGGCAAGGAATTTCTTGATGCGGCTTTATCCCAAGGCCGGGGTGTTATTGCCGCTACCGCACACATAGGCGCGTTTACCATTTTAGGAGGGACTCTAGCAGCTTACGGTTATCGCGTAAATTGTATCCTGCGTACGCCGCGAGATGGGAAAATGACGAATGTATTAGGCAGAGGATTGCGCATGCAGCAAGTTAAGCCGATATTTACTTATCCTGCCGTAAAATGCGTTAATGGCTCAATAGGCGCCTTAAGGCGAAACGAAATACTGGTTATTCTGATAGACCAGGATATGGGGCATTCCGGGGTATTTGTTAATTTCTTCGGACGTCATGCTTCGACTCCCTCAGGAACCCTGATATTCTCTTTAAGAACCGGAGCGAGCATTGTTCCCATGTTTATGACTCGGGAAAAAGAAAGGCATAAACTGATTATAAAAAAGGAATTTAATCTTACTTACGGGGAAAATCCCGAGAGATCAGTTTTGGATAATACGCAGAGGTTAACGTACCTTATAGAAGAGGTGATAAGACAATATCCGCGGCAGTGGAGCTGGGTAGACCGCAGGTGGAAAACGCAGCCGCAAAATAACGCGAAAATGCTATAGAAAATACTGCCCTGAGGCAGGCCAAGCAAGATGGAATAATATACATGACATTTCAAACTAAAAAACAGGTATCTTCCGGAGGGGTTATTTTCAAAGAAGTAGGTAACAATTTTGAAGTTGCCCTGATTTCACGCAGGAACGGTACTGTATGGTGTCTGCCTAAAGGGAAAGTGGAGAAAGGCGAGTCGGTCCAAGATGCCGCAAGGCGCGAGATAAGGGAGGAAACTGGGCTGGAAGGAGAGCTTCTTAAGAAAATAAGCTCCGTACATTATTTCTATAGCGTAAAAGAAGAAAAGGTGCGCTTTTCTAAAACTGTGGATTTTTATCTCTTTCGCTATAAATCGGGTAACACGCAGGATCACGATGATGAGGTTGATGAGGCGAGATGGTTTGGCATAGAGGGGGCAATAAGAAAATTAACACATAAATCGGAAAAAGAAACGCTGGAAAAGGCAAAGGAATTATTAAAGGAATTAAATTTAGCGGTAGATAAAAAGATTGATTTAAAGAAAGATTTCTGATAGTCTAAGCGGTCAAATTTTAAAGTTAGCATGATTTTGTTTTTTTGTTGTTTCTATTAGAAAGGTGCCGTATAAATGAAGATGCATATACAGAAAGAATTAAAGTCTTGGGTTAATGGTTGTGTTAAACTCTGCCAACCGGATGATGTAGTCTGGATTGACGGCTCGGATGAACAGAGGCTAAGATTAGAGAAGGAGGCCGTTCAAACCGGAGAATTAATTCCGCTAAATTCAAAAGAACTGCCCGGTTGTTTTCTTCATCGCACCAAACCCGATGATGTTGCCCGTACGGAGCACCTAACCTTTATCTGCACTAAGAAAAAAAGTGAAGCCGGCCCTAACAATAACTGGATGTCTCCGCGTACTGCTTATAGTAAGGCGAGAGCGATTTTTAAAGGAGCGATGCGGGGAAGGACAATGTATGTTATTCCTTTTTCTATGGGACCAGTGGGTTCTCCTTTTAGCAAAATAGGCGTAGAAATTACCGACTCACGTTATGTAGTTTTGAATATGCTTATTATGACCCGGGTGGGGAATCAGGTCTTAAAACAGTTGGAGAGTTCTTCTAAATTTACCAAATGCCTTCATTCCAAAGCGGAATTAGATATCAATAAAAGGCTGATTATGCATTTTCCCGAGGATAATACTATCTGGAGCGTGGGATCCGGTTACGGCGGGAACGTGCTTTTGGGTAAAAAATGCCTTTCCCTAAGGATCGCCAGCTATCTTGCCCGGCGCGAGAAATGGCTTGCGGAACACATGCTCATTATGGGTATTGAAGAACCCAATGGCCATGTTGAATATATTGCTGCAGCTTTCCCCAGTGCCTGCGGAAAGACAAACCTGGCGATGCTTATTCCGCCGGAAGGCCTGAAGATAAAAGGTTACCGTATCTGGACGGTAGGAGACGATATTGCCTGGATGCGCATTGACTCCGACGGAGCAGTATGGGCAATTAATCCGGAGATGGGATTTTTTGGGGTTGCTCCGGGAACAAACTCCAAAACCAATCCTACCATGGTCCAGACTATCAAAAAAAATACTATTTATACCAATGTCCTGCTTAAGACCGACGGAACAGTTTGGTGGGAAGGTGCGGACGGAGATATTCCCGGTGAAGGTATTGACTGGCAGGGTAATCCCTGGAAACCGGGTATGAAGGATAAAGAGGGTAAAGCTATTTATGGGGCACATCCGAACAGCCGCTTTACCACTCCGATTCTGCAATGCCCCTCGGCTTCTTTCCGCCTTGAACAGCATCACGGTGTTCCGATTTCAGCGATTATATTTGGTGGTCGTAGACAATATCTGGCACCGCTTGTATATGAGGCATTTAATTGGCAGCATGGAGTTTTTGTAGGTGCAACCATGGCTTCCGAGCGTACGGCAGCGCAATTCGGTAAACTTGGTGAGGTTAGACGCGATCCCATGGCAATGTTTCCTTTCTGCGGCTACAATATGGCGGATTACTTCGGGCACTGGCTTAAGATGGGCAGACATATGGTCAGGCCGCCCAAAATATTTCATGTTAACTGGTTCAGGACCGATGAGAACGGAAAATTCCTCTGGCCCGGGTTTGGCGAAAACCTGCGTGTTTTGGAATGGATACTTGACCGCTGCAATAATAAAGTAGAAGCCAAGAAAACCCCTATTGGCTATATACCCAGGCCTTCGGATATTGATTTGACCGGACTAGAGTTGCCAATACAGACGATAGAAAAGCTTCTTGCTATCGATAATAAAGAATGGCTTAAAGAGCTGAATGGAATAAAGATATTTTTCAAACAATTTGGCAGACGGCTTTCCCCCGAACTCTGGCAGGAATACGAAGGGTTAAGGGCGCGCTTGAGCGGAAAATAACCGTTTTTAAATCGGGTATGATTTTTTGCTTGCCTTAAGCTGTGAATTCTGTTAAAATCGGGCTCTCTAGAAGCAAAGGGGAGGTAGTTTTTATTATAAAGCGAGGGAGGTGATTTAGGTGGGTAAATTTTTAGCTATTGTCGGGGGTTTGGTAAGTATACTGTTAGGAGTAAAAGGCCTAATTGTCTGGTTTAAAGATTTTCAGATTTTGCTCAAGGGCGGAGTTCCTCCGATGCTTATATTCGGTGGCCTAATCGCACTGATTGCCGGTATCGGAGAAGTAAAGGATTCGATAGCGAGATCAAAAGAGAAGAAACAAGAGAAAAAAGAAGGCGAACAGAAGTAAATAGCTTATTTAATATTCAAAATAACTTCCCCTTGCTCCTAGATTAAGAGAAATAGTTATAAATCCAGGTTTTGCCTGCACGTCGCAGGCGGGCTAAGCAAAATTTCCCTAAAGGGCCGCTAACTTTAAATCCTTACAGAATTTAAAGTTGGAAGCGGGGTATCCCGAAATTTGAATGCATTTTTTTGTGTCAAATTTAATCCAGATAGAGCAGGCCCTCCCAATACATTATTAAGTAATGGTCTAGTCTCCTGTTGCAAGTTTCGGGATAAAAGAGAGTATTTGTTAATACAGGAAACATTTCAACTAATGAGCCCCGCAAGGGCTCATTTATATTTTATGGCACTTCTGGAGGATAAGGCCTCAAACCGATTGATTATCTCGAGGAGTTGCGGGAAGTTGCAGAATTAAGGAAAGCGGTTTTTGGGTCCGGATAGTACGGATTTTCTCGCGATATAAAATGGAAGATAAATTAAAAAAGTTCAGGAATTATTTAGCGGAAATAGATCCGCTTGAGGCGCTTATTAATACAAGCGATAAGCTTTCTGCGGAAATATTCATTGTGGGTGGGATAATCCGTGATTTTCTTCTTAAGAGAATTTCTCCTGAAGTCCCCTTTGTAGAGATAGATTTTGCCGTTAAAAGAGATACCGAGAAGCTTGCCAGGATTTTTGCCAAAGATATAGGAGGAAATTTCATTCTGCTGGATGAGAAAACATCCACCTTCCGGGTAATATTAAAAGGCAGATATACCTATCAGTTTGATTTTAGCCGGTTTCGTGCCGATACCATTGAAGAGGATCTTTTTTTAAGGGATTTTACCATAAACGCCATGGCTTTTAACCTCAATGGGTTAAAGGCTGAGTCTGCGCTCGAATTTATTGACCCGTGCGGCGGGATGAGAGATTTAGAGAAAAAGGAAGTGCGTGCCGTTTCCGAACACAGTTTCCCGGACGACCCTTTAAGAATTATCCGGGCGTTTCGCTTTGCTGTCAATTTAGGTTTTAAGATAGACCCTGATATACTTAAATGCGCAAAAGAATATGCACATTTATTACGCGGTGTTTCCGGGGAAAGAATTACGGAGGAGCTTTATAAAATAATTTGTAGTGAAGATTCTTATTCCTGGATTTCCCGTATGGATGAAACAGGTATTTTAGAGGTTATCTTTCCCGTAATAGGCGAGATGCGCGACGTAAACCAGGGACCGTATCATCACCTTGATATATGGAGACATTCACTGGAAGCCCTTAAGGAGTTTGAGTGCGTTTTAGCGGAATTTTCGCATAATGAAATCTTGAGCAAGAAAATAAAAGATTATCTTGACATAGAATTGGGTGGCGAACGAAGCAGATTGTTTATATTGAAACTCGGTACCCTATTCCATGATATCGGTAAGCCGCGGGCAAAAGAGATAACTGAGGAGAATAAAATACGCTTTATTGGACACGAGAGGATAGGCGCTAAGCTGGTATCGGGTATAGCAGAGAATTTACGGCTTTCATCGAAAGAAAAAAATTCGCTCGAAAGATTGGTTAATCTACATCTCAGGCCGGGTTGTTTAGTCGATACACAGGATATATCACCCCGTGCAAAGCTTCGTTTTTTCAGGGCTGCCGAAGAAGACAGTGTTGCTTTAATCCTGCTTGCTCTGTCCGACAAACGTGCAACCAGAGGCCCGCTTACCACTGCGGAAAGTCAAATAACTTTCAGCAAATACCTCACAGGTGTTATAAAAGATTATTTTTATCAGAAAGAATTGGTTAAGCCAGTTAAATTGTTAGATGGGGATCAAATAATGAGGATATTGGGCATCCCTCCGGGTAAAGCCGTAGGCAATATTTTGGATAGACTGGAAGAAGCGCAGGTAGAGAAAAAAGTAAATACCGAGGAAGAGGCTGAAGAATTTATAAGACATATGTTTAAAAATAATCAGGAAGCAAGAGGAATATAACTTTAAAATTATAAGATGAAACTTAAGGCATACTTCTTGAATATTGTGAACGAAAATGATCATACCTTAGCTTCGGCTCCGGTGAGAGCGATATTGGTATTATTTTCTTTTGTCTATTCTGTTGTAGTCAGAGTAATTATTTTTTTACACAGGATAAATTTATTGAAGAAATATAGAGCACCAATCAGAATAATCAGCGTGGGAAACATTACCTGGGGCGGAACGGGGAAAACTCCTTTGGTGCAGTTTATTACCGAGTGTTTGAAAGATAAAGGACACAAAATAGCAATACTGAGCAGGGGATATGGTAAACCAGTTACCAGTTACCAGTTACCAGTTACCAGTTACGAAAAAATGGGAGATGAGGCGTTAATGTTATCCAGGAACTTGAAGGGTGTTCCGGTAGTAGTTAACGCGGATAGGATTAAGAGTATTAAGGAGGCAATAAAAGATTATAATATCGATACGGCTGTTTTAGACGACGGTTTTCAGCAAAGGAAAATCAAGAAAGACCTGGAAATTGTTGCCGTAGACTCAAACAATCCTTTTGGTAACGGCAGAATGATACCCCGTGGAATCCTGCGCGAACCGATTTCTTCTTTAAAAAAAGCGGATATAATCTTTCTTACCAAGGTCAATCTTAGTGAAAGTAATTTAGCCGAAATCAAAGCTAATTTAAGAAAATTGAATAGTCGCGCCCTGATACTCGAATCCGTTTATGAGCCTAAGCACTTGAAAGATTTATATAATAATGATATCGTGCCTACGGATTTTTTAAAGGCGAAGGAATTATGTATCTTAAGCGGGATAGCCTCGCCCGGTTCTTTTAAGCGCGCACTCAGTTACTTGCGTTATAATATAAAACTGTGTTTTGACTTTCCCGACCACCATGTTTACAAAAAAATAGACCTGCTAAAAATATTTGATATCTGCAAGTCCGAAGGAATAAAGAATTTGGTTACTACCGAAAAAGATGCGGTGCGGATACAGTCTTTAATTAGAATGTACGGCGGAGATCTGAAGATTTTTTCCCTGGTAATGGAGCTTGATATACTCAAAGATAAGGACATCTTTTATGATAGATTGTTTTCTTTGTATCAATGTTAGGATTTTGAGTTTTTTTATCTGCCTTTTGCCTATAGAGTTTTCGCTCTTTATGGCAAGAATATGGGGTACCATTCTTTATTACCTTCTCCCTAAGCGTGTCAGGACCTGTTACCTCAATTTAAAACTTGCCTTTGACGACAGGTTTTCATCCCGGGAAAGAAAAAAGATTACCTGCGGAGTTTTTAAGAACCTGGCCATGAATTTTACGGAGCTTCTTTATTTTCCCAAAATAGATTTAGAGTATATCCAAAGGCACGTCAAGATAATCGGCAGGGAAAAAGTTGATGAGGTTTTAGAGAGAAAAAAGGGACTTGTTTTTCTTACCGCGCATTTTGGAAACTGGGAATTTTCTTCGCTTGTAGGCGAATTTATGGGTTGTTCTATGGTAGTTCTGGCGCGGGAGCAGAAATTTAAAAGGCTTAATGCCCTGCTGAATACCTACCGTCAGCGTATGGGTTCAAAGGTAGTAAGCCGCGGACGGATGATGAGGGATTTATTAAGCAGTTTGAGAGATAATGCTTCAATAGGAATTCTCGGAGACCAGAAGGCAGGAACTACCGGGATTCTGGTTGATTTCTTCTCACGCCCTGCCTTTACGCCTACGGGCGCGTTTACGCTATCGCTACACACGGGTGCGGGTATTTTACCTGTATTTATGGTCCGCGAAAAGGGCTCTTTTCATCGTCTGGAAATCAAAGACGAACTTATAATCGATAAAGATGACCAGTACAGTACATTAAAAAAGTTTAACCGGATCCTGGAGGGATACATTGAAGAATATCCTTCGCTGTGGCTATGGTTACACCGCAGGTGGAAGGGCAGCCCGAGTAAGAATATTCTGATTTTATCCGACGGTAAATCCGGACACGTGAATCAGGCGAAAGCGGTGGCAAAAATTATAGGCCGGATAATGGAAGAAAGGGCCAAGGGTTTTAAGGGCAAGGCTGAGGGCGAGTTGATTAAGGTAAAAGAGGTAGAGGTTAAATTCAAAAATAAATTTACCAAAAGGTTAATGAACGTGTTTGGTTTATGTTCCGGGATTTGTTGTAACGGATGCCTGGGGTGTTTGAAGCTTTGTTTGAACAACAAAAATTTCAAGGAGTTATCTTCGTTTTATGCCGATATAGTTATTTCCTGCGGTTCATCGCTTGCCCCTCTAAATAT
>JBFZAB010000064.1:0-5596 GCA_041309285.1 Candidatus Omnitrophota bacterium | reverse complement strand
CAACTTAAAGGCGGATAAGCAATTATAACTCGCATCCCGCACCTTCTATTTGTTTCACACCTTTAATATTCATAAACACGGAAGTGTTATTTAAGCCATCCCTAATTCTCATCTTCAACTGAGAATATGCTTTGCCAAAAGATTTAAGAGATTTCTCTCTCCTTTTAGCATCCTCTAATGCAATAAAGCTTTCATAATACACCAGGATCCACGGCGCATACTTTCTTGTATACTCAGATTTTCCTGCATTATGCTCATCTATCCTTTTGTAAATGTCTTTTGTGTAGCCAATATAAAATATATCTTTCTTCTTGCTCTTTAAAAGATATACATGATACATTTTAGTGCATACTTATATAGCAGGATAAAAACAAATAAATGAGGCGAGGTGCGGGATTTATTCTTCGCTCATTTTTCTGGCAAATAACCCTTTAATGAAGTGAACTCCATAGGTTAAATGAGTGAATATTATACCAGAGAAAATGAGTAAAGTCAATTTGGAGAAATGATTGCGGAGATTAGAAAATTGATTATCCCGAATGAAGTGGGTTGAGTAGGTTTTACTTCGGGATCCCGAAGTACCTCCTGAGAAGTTGCTACATTCGGGACACAGATTTAAAAAAACGGCTAATAAAATAATCAATAGATAGGATAATCCGTAAAGGATAAAAATGGTTTTGAAAATAGGCAAAAATAAAGCCAAGCCTCCCAGAAAAACAAGACCTAAAACAAATAAAGAAGGGATAAAGTAAGATAATTTAAGCGAGGTTTCGGGAAAACGCTTGGCAAAGTATCCGCGGTGCAAAGCATAATTGGCTACTTGTTTAAGGTGGGCTTTAAATAGGGTTCTCCTATGGTGAAAAACAACTAAATCCGGAACATAGATAATCTTTTTATGGAGCTTCTTAGTTATTTCAAGGCAAAAGAAAGTGTCTTCTCCGGGCCAAAAATTGGTTTTAAAGCCTTTTAACTCTTCGAATATTTCCCTGCGGACAATAAAATTACAGGAAGGATAATCATTTACCTCCCTCGTCTTCTCCGGCCGATAGCGATAGGTAAATCCTCCGCTTGCCAAAGGGGATTCATAAATAATACCGCTCGCTAATTGCCTTAAAGAATCATCCGGAGGCGTAATCGCCGGACCTCCGATTGCCGCTACATCGGGATTATTAAAATATTTAATCGCTTCTTTAAGCCAATTTTTTTCGGGATAAGCATCATCATCGATAAAAGCTATCAACTCTCCCCTTGCAATACCCAAGGCCTTATTTCTTTTCCGGGGTGGAGCAATTATTCCTGTGGCAATAATCTTAACTTTTTGGTCGGCGTATCGAAAATCCTCATCGGGAAGGACAATTATTTCAAAGTCGGGATAATCGAGATCCAAACAATGCTTCAGGCATTCGCTTAGATATGGATTCGGATTTTTACAGGCTATAATTATAGAAATTCTCATATTAAATAACGCTAATTCTCGCTAATCATTAAACGCTAATTACCGCTAATTTTGTTAACGCTAATCCCCGAGAACCTTTGGACGCCAATTACCGCTAATGATGCAAATGTGGTCTATTATAATATCTCAATATATGAGTCCGATAGAATATAGCTATCGTGTCCAAAAATATCTTCCATACCGAACGCAAGCTTACTGAGCTTGACCAACTGTGGTTAAGAGATATCGGAGCCTCAACAATTCTGTATCCCAAGCGATGGGCATTAACAAGGACTTCAATATCAAAAGCAAATTCCTTAACCAGAATCCGCGGTAAGACCTTCTTTAATACCTCCGACTTGAAAAGCTTTAGTCCCGTCTGAGTATCGCGCAAGGGTAAGCCAAAGAGAATCTTAATCAAATAGTAATATCCCAAACTAATAAATCTGCGCGATGCGGGATATTGTATCTTTGAGTTCGGGTGAAATTTCGAACCGATAACAATATCAGCATCGTCGAGACGCATAATATCAAAAAAAGTGGAAATCTGCATGGGATGTAAAGTCAAATCCGCATCTAGAAAAACAGTCCACTCTCCGGAACAGAAACGAAAACCCTTCTTTAAGGCACGCCCTTTGCCAAAATTCTTCTTATTTTCTACCGCAATAACTTGAGGATGATTTTTGGAGATGCGCTTGAGTACCTCAGGCGTATTGTCATATGAACCGTCATCCACAACAATAATTTCGTACTGACATCCGAAATCATCGAATGTACGCATGGTCTCTTTGATGCTATCTTCAATGCGCATGCCTTCGTTATAGGAAGGAATGATAACCGAGACTTTGCCTTTTAAGTTCTTCATTTACGCTAATTTTCGCTAATCTTTGAACGCTAATTACCGCTAATATTACACACTAATTTTGCTGATCCGTTTCTTATCATAAACTCTGCGCCTGATATCTATTTTAGAACCACCAAAATTCACAATATAGCCTAACTTATAGCTTGTCCCTATCAAATAATAATAAAGCTGGGTTTCGTATAGCTTCGGCATACTATCTACTGCTTTTATCTCTACGACAATTTTTTCATCAATTACAAAATCCGGTGTATAATAACCTGCATTTTTACTTTTATATTCTATGGCAACCTCTTTTCTTCTTCGTAAGCAATATTCTGAATATCAAATTCTATCGCTAATGCTTTATGATAAGCTGATTCTTTAAAACCGGGACCGAGTTGATTATAAACGCTATAAAAACAACCTACTACTTTATAGGCCAGGTCTTTATAGACCAAATCATTTACCAACTTTTTATTAGCGGTCATTAGCGTATTCCATTGGCGGCAATTAGCGTCTAATCCCGCAATTTCGGTACAACTAATTCAAGAAATCAGGGATGTTTCTTAAAGACAACAATAAAATTAAAAATCAACAGGCTGAACAGAGAAACAAATATTGCCAATAAAACCTGTATAAGTGTACGATGAAAAATACCGATTAAGATAATTTCTAAGACAACCGCGGCAAGAAAATAATACAGATATTTACGGATATTGAGCGAGAGATAATAATTCAGGAACACAAAGACCATGCTCAGTATCACCATATCCACACAAAATAAGCGCACAAGGGGAATACATTCGGGATAAACCTGACGCGCAAGAACTCTAAGCACAAACTCCGGAAAAAGTATTGAAATAAAGGCCACTCCCCCTGAAAGCATAAATATATAACCGAGGCTCCTCTTTAAAATGCCGACGGTATCCTCGCCCCTTGCCTGGAGTTTTGCCACCTTGGGAAACATAACTATGAAAATTGCTCCGGGAAAGAAAAGAACTATTTTCCCCGCTACCTGGGCAATAGAATAAAAACCCGCCTCTAGAGGACTGAATAAATGCTTGACCATAATTATGTCGACGTTAGTCAAGCTGACATTTATCAGTGAAAATATAAAAACCGGCCAGAAATATCTATATACTTCCTGAAAATTAATCTTCTCGTTTGTCGAACGCAGGTGACGCTCTTTATCTAAAGTAATTTTAAGAAAGTATACACATAATAAAATACTGAAAATATTTGATAACAAAAACGCGCTTAAAGCCCCGCTGACGCCAAATCCAATCTTTACCAGCAAAACAACCAGCACAAGCTTTATCGCTCCTCCGATAAATGAAATAAAACTTATATGGGAAAATTTTTGCAGGCCCTGAAGCGCTCCTCCGGGAACGGTTCCCAGATAAGCAGAAAGTATGGTCAGGCTCAATAATAAAAATATTTTATTATCCGGAATATTTAAAAACCGCGATAACGGATGATGCATTACTATTATTCCGAAGAATACCAATACTCCTGCCCCTGCCACTTTCGTACCCAAGGACAGAATAATACTTTTGATTTCCATAAATTTACCGTGGGCATGATACCGGGAGATAAAACGGATAAGGACGGAATTTACCGTAGACGGAAATTGAGAGAAAAGCATCAGAATAGCAAGGAGGGAATTAAATAACCCGAAATCTACCGGAGTTAAATTCCTTAATAAAAAAATGCTGTAGAGTAAATTGAAAAGATTTGAAAACGACGTACCAAGAAATACTACAAAGGCATCCTTAGCCAGATCGTCACGAATGATATTATTAAAGAAAGAAATTAATTTTGTTAATTTTTCTTGAGAATAAGTAGAAAATTTTTTCATCCTGCGGAATTAGCTTTTCTTAAACCACTCTATAGTTCTATTCAAACCTTCTTCAAGTTTAACCTGCGGTTCCCATTTAAGCATTTTTCTCGCAAGGGATATGTCCGGCTTCCTCTTTCTAGGATCATCCTGAGGAAGTTCTTTAAATTCTATTCGACTTTTACTTTCCGCAAGTTTAATAATTAACTTCGCCAGCTCAAGTACCGTCATCTCGTTGGGATTACCTAAATTTACCGGAAAATTATATTCTGAATGCATCAATTTTACTATTCCCTCAACCAAATCGGATACGTAACAGAAGCTTCTCGTTTGCCTCCCCTTGCCGTATACAGTAATTGGATTATTCTTAAGAGCCTGATCAATAAAGTTGGGGATTACCCGGCCGTCCTGACGCCTCATGCGCTCGCCATAGGTATTAAAAATTCTTATAATCCTGGTATCTATTTTATGTACACGGTTATACGCCATAGTGATTGCTTCGGCAAAACGTTTTGCCTCATCATAACAGCCCCTGATCCCTATCGGATTAACGTTCCCCCAATATGATTCGGGCTGGGGATGAATAAGCGGATCCCCGTAAATCTCGGAGGTGGAAGCGAGCAAAAATTTCGCCCCTTTAGCCTTAGCCACACCTAAAGCATTGTGCGTACCCAAAGAACCTACTTTTAATGTTTGGATGGGAAATTGCAAATAATCAACCGGACTTGCCGGTGAGGCAAAATGCAGGACATAATCAACTTTACCCTCAATATCAATATGTTTTGTAATGTCATGCTGTACAAATTTAAAATTATTTGAGGAAAGCAGGTGTTCGATATTCTTGCTGTTACCGGTAATTAGATTATCCATACAGACTATATCGTGCCCGTCCTGAAGCAGTCTTTCGCATAAATGCGAACCGATAAATCCGGCACCACCGGTTACGAGAATCCTCATTTCGTATACCTCACTCAAATGTCGAATTGTTAAATGACGAAATTTTATTAACTCAAAAGTAAAAACGAAAAAGTAAAAACCACAAGTGAAATAAATCAACAACTTTCCGTAAATCGTAATTCGTAACTCGTAATTAGCAAGAACTGAAGAACTAAATAATTAAATAACTTTTACCTTTTGCGTTTTTACTTTTAACTTATTATCTTAAGTTTTGCCTTTTTACTTTTGAGTTTTAACTTCTCTATAATTTTGATATTATTTTGGATTTATTAGATATTTATTCGTCATTATGATTTCGACATTAGTCATTTTTTAACAACTCTTCTCCCTAAACCACGTAAATGTCCTCACCAGGCCTTCTTTAAAACTAACTTCCGGAGTAAAGCCCAATAATTTCTTGGCTTTCGAAATATCCGCCCATGTCCGCATGACGTCACCCGGGCGCGGAGAAATAAAATGAGGGCTTATTTTTTTTCTGCTTATTCTATTCAGAGAACTTAAAAGATGCAGAATAGAATAGTCC
>JBFZAB010000063.1:0-3992 GCA_041309285.1 Candidatus Omnitrophota bacterium | reverse complement strand
CCAACATTTAGCACAAGGCAAACCAAATTTATCCGGATAAGTCAGACTTAACATCTGAGCAGAATCCCAGATTTCTGTAATACTCATCTTTAATACATCCCCCAAAGAATGCGGCAAAAGTTCACAGAAGAAGAAATTCCCTGCATAATCTATATTAGCTTCATAATATCCAGCATAGCAAGAAGTAATCACGGTAACCGGTGAACCTTTTTTCATCCTGTTTAACCGGTTAAATAATGCCAGATGGAATTGCCCTAAACGTGTAAGCGATAAAATATCCCGATTGATATAGCCTTGCCCCGTTTTAATAAATATATTCGCGATGGCCCGCGAAACATTGAATTCACGGCAAAATTTACCCAGCCTCCAAACATCCTTAAGATTGATCCGAGTAATTGTAAAATTAATATAGAGCTTTACTCCCATAATAGAAAGTTTACGCAAAATTACTAATACCCGCTCAAAATTTCCTTCTCCTCTTATAAAATCATGGGTCTCCTTCGAAACGCCGTCTAAACCAATGCTTACGATAACCTGTTTCCTTTTCTTAAGCTCAGCAAGATAACTATCCGAAAGCAGTAAGCCATTAGTATTAACTCTTACCTGGAAATTATTCGCTAAAAGATAATCGATGACGGCAAAAATATCTGCATATAAAAACGGTTCTCCTCCGGTCAAAACTACTTCTGGAATATTAGCTTTTTTTATTTGATCGATGATTCTTTTTACTTTCGCCAGTTCCGGTTCATTGACAGAAATACTGTTAGGCGGATTATAACAACTTTTACATTGCAAATTACAACGGCGAATGAGAGTAAAAAATATCCTTGACGGCAACAGTGGCCTGGTAGCAACCATACTATAATTTAATATTTTTATAATCCTTCATCAGTAAGCTGGGAAAAATATATTCTTTGCGAAAAGAATCATTATTCATTAAACAACCACTATAACCTTTTTTAAAAATAGGGTGCTCCCACATTTTTGCTAACACCTGCTTTAATTGTTGCCCGGGCAAACTACCAAAACTAATAGGCACAAAAGGACATGGCTGTACTTCGCCATAACAAGAAATATGAAAAAACTTTTTCTGTCCGGCCGCACAAATTCTAGCAGTTTTTTTAAAACAGGCATCGCTAGCTTCTAAATAAACAAAACCCGGTTCCAAGAGCTCCTTGACTTTATTTTCTTCTTCATCGGTTAACCTTTGGCTTAAACTGGTAAGCCATTTGCCTGATAAAACCGGAAAAATAATTCTAGCTGATTTTACCCCCAACTTTTTAGCCAAGTTGATGATCTTACTAAGCTCATCTTCCCTAACTTTAGCCCGTGAAGCATTCATAAAAATACTACATGATAAATTGGCTTCCTTGCAGTTTTTAATACCCTCTATAGCTTTTTGGAAACAGCCGTTTATCCTGGATATGGTGTCGTGTTTATCCGCTGTTGAGCCTTCGATCCTTACAAACAGATGGCTCAGCCCGGCCCGCTTAAGCTTGAGCACACAAGCATGCGATAATAAGATGCCGTTAGTTTCCATCTCGGTAAACAACCCTTTGGCTGCGGCGTATCTTACTAATTCATAGATATCTTCTCTAAGTAAAGGCTCTCCGCCTACAAAAGATACCAGGGTAGCCAAAGAAGGAAAAGTGGCTATCTGGTCTATCACCAACTTCATTTGTTGCAATGAAAGTTCGCTTTGATTATTCAAGCTATAATTCCCGCACCAACAGTAATCGCAGTTACATTGACATTTATAAGTTACATTAATCATCGCCTTAAGAACACCTCCTTGAAAACTGCGAAGAGGAAATCTGGCGAGCATCTTTAAAGAACGTATTATTTGATTAAATACGAGATTAGAAACTTTCTCCCGGTATTGAAGCCTAAATTTTTTATATTTCCTTAGAAAATCCATAGCATCAATTCCTATTATACAACTGCCTTCAACAAAGCCTTAATGCGCGTAGGCAATTCAATTATTTGGCGATAGGCGCAAAGCTGCCTGACGATATAGCCCGGCCGCAGGTAAAAATCCCGGTAGGCCTTCTTAAGATAACCTTTAAGCATTTGCGCGCTCAAGCCTTCCGAAATATAAGATAATTTTTCAGGAAAACAGTAGCTGTGATAATAACGGTAAGCTACTTCTTTATTTATTTTACCTTCTCTATTGGCTGTTTGATACAATTCCGATCCCGGATAAGGCTGGGTGATAAAAAAAATAGCGTTATCCAGCGGCAGGCTTCGAGAAAAATGCAAGGTATCGCACAGGGTCGCCTCGCTATCACCCGGCAATCCAAGCATAAAAAAACCCGAACTGCGAATATTAAGCTGGCGCGTCCAGCTTAATGCCTGCTTAATTGTCTTTAGAGTAATGTTCTTTTTTATGCTATCCAAGATCCTCTGATTACCGGACTCAATACCATAGCCAATCATCCAGCAACCGGCCTTCTGCATGATTTTCAGCATATCCGGGTTCACCAAATCCACCCTGCTTAAACACGACCAGGAAATTTTTAATTTTCTGGATATCAGTTGCTGACAGAATTCCTTAACTCGTTGTGGATCCAAAGTAAACAAATCATCAGGGATATTAATTACCTTCACCCCATAGTCCCTAACCAGCATCTCTATTTCATCAATAATATTGGTAATACTTCTTGCGCGCATCTTATTGCCAAAAACCGCTTTGTCGCAGAAAATACACTGATAAGGACATCCCCGGCTAGTCAGAATCGTAGGATACGGATATTGGTTAAGAGAAGGTAAAAGATGCCGGGCCGGAAAAGGCAGTGTATCTAGGTCTTCGATGTAGGGCCGAGCCGGGGTACGCACCACCTCTGAGCTGCTGCGAAAAACTATGCCTTTTACGGATTTCAAGGCTTCTGTATCCTGACGGAAGATCGCACTTACTAATTCCAGCGCTGTCTGTTCCCCTTCTCCCACAACCCCATAATCGAAACACTCCTCTGCCAGCGTTTCTTCCGGTAGGGCGCTAACGTGTCTACCTCCAATAATAATAGTATAATTTCCGTTTGCTCTTATCTGCTTGGCCAGAGAAACCGTCACGCAGAAATCCGGCGTCGAAGAGCTTAAGCCGATAATCTGAGGTTTAAAATCCGCTATCCGTTTAATGATCGTTTCAAAAGTAAGCTTTTCAACCTTAGCATCAATAATGCCTACCTCATACCCGGCTTTTTCCAAAACCGCGGCAATATAGGCAAGGTCTAAAGGCTGATAAATATCAATGGCCTGACCGAATTCTCTCGTACCTACCCCTAGATAATTAGGAGGATAAATCAAAAGTATTCTACGAGAATGATCCGAAAGCTTAGCTCTAGTTTCTTTCATGCAATCGCCTTAAGTAAAGTTTTAATACGTTTTGGAAGTTCGGGGAATTCGTAATAATTGCCAAGCTGCCTGACGATATAGCCCGGCCGCAGGTAAAAATCCCGGTAGGCCTTCTTAAGATAACCTTTAAGCATTTGCGCGCTCAAGCCTTCCGAAATATAAGATAATTTCCCGGAAAAAAAGTAGTTATGATAATAACGGTAAGCTACTTCTTTATTTATTTTACCTTCTCTATTGGCTGTTTGATACAATTCCGATCCCGGATAAGGCTGGGTGATAAAAAACACAACCCTGTCTAGTGGCAGACTTCTGGAAAAACGCAGAGTTTGAGCAATAGTCTTTACGCTATCACCCGGTAGCCCGAGCATAAAAAAACCCAAGGTACGGATATCCAGCTGACGGGTCCAACTTAATGCATTCTGAACTTGCTTCAAAGTAATATTTTTTTTAATAGCATCTAAAATTGACTGGTTACCGGATTCAATGCCATAACCAACCATCCAACACCCTGCTTGCTGCATCATCTTCAGCATTTCCGGTGTTACTAAGTCTACCCGGCTTAAACACGACCAGGAAATTTTTAATTTTCTGGATATCAGTTGCTGACAGAATTCCTTAACTCGCTGTGGGTCCAAAGTAAA
>JBFZAB010000062.1:0-14975 GCA_041309285.1 Candidatus Omnitrophota bacterium | reverse complement strand
GTATAGAAAACAGGAAGGAATTGAAGAGAATTCAGGTCTTGCGATCATAATTCAGAGGATGGTTTTTGGTAATATGGGCCAAAGTTCGGGCTCCGGAATAGGATATTTTGGAAGAAAAATGGGCAAGGATGGAGAGTCGGTAAATTGGCAAGAAGTATTCTACGGGAGAGGAATCCAGGGGTCAGAAGTAATGACGCCTCGGAGTTCCGCGGCCATAGAACGTCTGTATTCCTCAGATAGGATTTACTCCTCATTAGTCAAAGTATTTGCCAGCCTTAGAGGATTATATGATTTTCCGCAGGAAGTCGAATTTACAGTCGAAGGAGGCAAGGTCTATATTTTGCAAATTCGTACCGCAGAACAGTTATTAAAGGATAAGGGCTTTTTAATTCCTGCAAGTTTTAAAAAACCCGAAGAGGTGGTATCTTCTTTTCAGAAAACAGAACAAATTATTGCTGAAAAAAGATGGCAGATATATAGACAGGTTTATTTTCCAGATTCCAGTCTTATACCTGTTGTAGGCAGGAGTTTTGGCGGTACGGGCGCTGTAATAGGTAAGTTGTGTTTAAGTCTAGAGGAAGTAGAAAGGGTATATGCCTCAGGAGGAACACCAATCTTTTTAGCTACACACAGAGATGAATCTGTAATTAAGGCAGCATTGGAAGGAAAGATTGCCGGGCTTATTACTACTTACGGAAATGAGGTTATGCATGAGGCGATAATTGCCAAGCTCTATTTGATTCCTGGAGTTGTTATCAGTAGTGATTATCCGGTGACTATGTTAGGCAGCGGAGAAGTTCTAATTGGGAACCGGGTGTTGAAAGAAGGCAATGATTTTGTAGTTTATGGGTCTGAAACAGGAGAAGGAGATATAATAGAGTTTGGAGAGTCAGTAAGATATTTCAGCCCGTATAAGTCTAATCCTAGAATACTGGAATTTAATCCGGATGTTTATTTTGATAATATAAAAGCAGAATATTCAGAATATTCATATGAAGCGATGGTTGCAGAACATGATACTTTGCGCAATTCCTTATGGGAAAAGATAAGGCAGTATTCAGGTGTTGATGATACAGAATTAGAGGAGATTATTTTGTTGAATCTAAAGGTCCATTTTTTACATTTGTTAATTGAACAGGATAGTCATCATGCAGTAGCCAATTCTTTGCGGACAGAACCCGTATCCTCTGCTGAGAGCCTTGCTGAAGAAGAAGATTATCAAAGGCTTGTGATTGGGAAAACAGTTTATGAGGTTGAGCATTCGCGCAGAATAGAAAGAGAAATTGCCCCTCGGTATGGGTTGCAAGGGACCGGGATACCTCAGCTTGGAGCAGAAATTGTTTCAGAAAATTTTTACGATTCATATCAGAATGAGATGTGTTGTCTAGGAATGCAAAAACCTTTACTCAATAGAGATTTTCTATGTATGGGGCATGAGTCTTATCCTGGATTTGGACCTATGCCTGAGAAATTCGAGGAGGAAAGTGATCCTGCTTATGTATTAGAATTTATTGAATTTGCCGGACGAAAATTAAGCGGAAGGGGAGAGGGTAATTATTTAAGAATAAATAGAATGGGAGTATCCGGATGGACTGGGCACGGAGGAGGAATGGGAGGGACAATCGTCTTTTTCGGAATAGATTTTCCTCCAGAAAAACTTGATGAAGTTGTTGAACTTCTGTGGGAATGGGAATTAGTGCGTCAATAATCATAAAGGTTCCTTATTAATATAGTTTTGTATTTAAATGAGAATACTTTTCTGTTTTTACCGTCCCTTGACAGTAGTCAATTTATCAGCCATACTTTGTATAGCAATATTTATTCTAACTTAAAGCGGGTTAAGGTATGTATAAAAAATTATTCAAAATATTCTTTTTGGTTGTTTGTCTGCTGTCTTCCTGCGTATTTTATCCTTCTTTTGCTTCGGCGCGCAGGATAATTGCCCCGCGGTATACTGTCGGCGGAACTGAAATAGCGGACTTACGCCAGAAATACAGCTTTTTATCAGATTATCCTACCGAACTTATTGCCCATCGCCTGCTTGCCTTAAAAATACTTCTCAACAGAGAAGATGCCGGAGAAAACTATCCCGAGTTGTTAAAGTACTCTTCCGAAGTATTAGAAGAAAGAGGCAGGCAGATAGACGCAATAGAAGGGCTCAAAGTAAGTTATAAAGATGCTCCGGGCATACAAAAGGTCGAACCCATGATTTTGACCGCGTATCCAGATACGATTAGGAATAATCTGGGTTTACTTTTAAGCATGGACAGTAATTTTGACCAGGTCAGGTATTCCGATTTGTTATACAGGATATCTACCTTTAAATTGAGCAATAATATGGATTTCTTAAAGTCAGCAGGAATAAATCCCTCGGAATCCCCGCGTGTGTTGTTAAATGCCACAAGATACCTTAAAAATAATTATTTTATTTCAAAAATATTAGGCAGGGAAATTACCTTAAGCGATCTTGGCCTTTCCACGGCGGATTTTATTGCCAAATTGAAAACAGAGATTCCCGGGGGAGAATATCCGCTTTTTGCCCAATTACCCCTGCAGTGTGAAGCCTTATTAAATAGTATAGTTAGTATTCTTCCTGCACAGCAAGCATTCTATGAATGGTTAGATAAACACCCGGGAAAAGATTTGCGGGAAAGAAGAGTCCATGCGAGAATTATTTTTGAAAGAAACGGATTGAATAATCTTTATCCACCTGCCTATTCATTCTTTATTTTGTCTACTGCGGCAGAACCACAATCAAATTTTTCTGAAGCATTATTCGATTTTATTAACATATGTTTATATAATCCCGAGAATATAAATAAGGATTTACCGGGAGAATTAAGCCAGCGTCATGGATTGGACGAAATGGAAGAGTTTAATCTTTTTATGGTGTTAGACAGGGAAATTAAGAGCCAGTAACGTTTGCCATATAATTTTAATATCTTTCAATCTGCAGGAGCAGGGCGTGTACCAGCGGGTCGAGGAGGAAAATTTTAGCAAGCAGCTCTTCCTTTAATTTAGAAAAATCCTCAGGAGTTAAATTCCTTCTCTTTAAAATTTCTTCCTCCTTAAAGAAACTTATAAAGTGCAATTCCGCAATTTCTTTTTCCTCGGAAGTAAGTCTTGTCAAAATATTATCCACGATTTCCTGATGATAACGGTTTAAGAATTCATAAGGTACGCAGCGCAGGTAGCTATAAGCGGTGAGTTTTCTCTGGTTTGGGTCGGAAGGATTTTCCAATTCCTTATATACCTTGACTGTGCCGCTCCAGAAGTTTTTCTTTAGATAAAAAATAAATGAACAATTATTTTTACCTGTACCGTTGGAAAAAGATTCATTTCCGAAGGGGCTAATCCCCAGATAAGAAAATAGGCATTCTTTAAATACCTTATGTATTATCCGGCTGAAGTCCCTGTCGGTAAAAGCGCGGTAGTTACCGTGGCAGTACATCCTTTCTCCTTCCGGTCGAGCAAGGTAGCGCATTCCTTCCGTGGTCAAGAGGTAATCCCAGGATAATTTTGCCCACTCGATTGTCGGACGGAATTCCAGGATTAAATCGTTGTAGGCTTTAGTGAAGAGGGCACCGTTGTCATCCTTCCGGCTTTTGCGGAGTGTATTCAAGAGTTTTTTGATATTGGCTTTGCCCCGAGAGAAAGATTCTATTTTAGGCTGGACAAATACCTGAGGGAATTCGAACTCGAGTTGCGGTTCTATTTCTAACAGAGCTTTTAATTGAGCGGTTGCATCCACTTTAGCGATTTAACAATATAGCAATTTGACAATTTTGTTAAGCAGTATAATGGTGCCGAAGGAGAGATTTGAACTCTCAAGGGTTTCCCCATACGCTCCTGAAGCGTACGCGTATGCCAGTTCCGCCACTTCGGCTTTTGATCTTTGCAGAATCAATATAACCTAAAATTATTCTTTTGTCAAATAAACTGAGTTGGGATATAATTGGACCGAATGTTAAGTAATGTTACGTAAGGTTACATAAAGTTACTTAAAGTTACGCAAAGAATAGAAAATAATACATAGAGTCAAGAACTTACCTTAATTAACCTTAAGTAACATTCCGTAACCTTAAGCAACCTCTTTACTTTATGGACAACTCAATATTCTCCACATTCAGTGCTTCCTTTTTGGCGATAGGCGAGATTTTTATCCTCATGGCCATTGGTTTCTTCACGATGAGGAAAGGGATTATAAAGCCTGCTCTTATCCAGCACTTAAGCGAACTACTTGTCTATGTCACATTGCCTCTGATGATTTTCTCGCGGATAGTTGTAGGATTTAGCTTCGGGGAATTTAAGTTATGGTGGATTTTCCCTCTGACTGCCGTATTGATGATTTTTGTTTCTTTTATTCTCGCGGGATTAGTTACAAAGTTGTTGCGCATTCGGGAAAACCTTCTGGAATTTAAAAGCCTGGTTAGTTTCCAGAATTCTGCGTATCTGCCGCTTGCTCTTTGTTCTGCTTTACTTAAGCCGGAAGAGGCGAATGTAGCAATTATTTATATTCTCCTTTTTCTTATGGGTTTTAATTTCCTTATCTGGTCCTGGGGAGTTGCCATACTTAAAAGCAAAGATAAAACCGGAAAAACGTTCTGGCTTAAATTCTTAAGCCCGCCATTCATCGCTACACTTGTTGCTCTTTTTTTGGTTGCCTTAGGTGTGAATAAATTTATACCCGAAGTAGTCACCAAGCCTCTTAAGATGATGGGGGACTCAACCGTTCCCTTGGGGTTGTTTGTCGTGGGTGCCGCACTGGCAGATTTCAAAATTAAGGGAAAGATAGGACGGGGGATACTTGCCTTAGCATCTGTTAAATTAATTATCATTCCTCTTGCTTTTTTAGGGAGCATACGTCTCTTAAATCTTCCTTACCTTATTTCTTTGATAATCCTGTTGCAGGCAGCGATGCCCTCTGCTACTTCCTTGCTTGTTATTGCCCGTGTATATGGAGAAAATGACGAATATATCTCTCAAGGAATTCTTATAACGCACCTTTTTGCCTTTCTTACCATCCCGCTGTTTTTATTCTTATTCTTCCGGCTGTTTTGATGGCTTGATTTAGCCCTTATTTTCTGGTATATTTACATACGCGAATTAACGCTAATCCTGGTAGGATATCTATAAAGGTTAACCTTCAATATACCGAAGTAGTGTTTGTATTGTATTCGACATCTACGCTAATTAACGCTAACGGACTTTTGATTATTTGTGCCTGTGGAAAAATTAATTGCTACCAATAAATCAGCCAAGAGAGATTATGATATAATTGAGACGAAAGAGGTTGGAGTATCTTTGCTGGGTCCGGAAGTCAAGTCTCTGCGCGAGTCAAAGGCGAATTTAAAAGACTCTTTTGCCAGAATAGAAAATAGCGAAGCATTTATTTATAATCTTTATATTAGTCCTTACGGATATTCTTTGCTTAAGGAAACGGATGCCAAGCGAATCCGAAAATTGCTGCTTCATAGGGAGGAAATAAGCCGATTAGAGAGTAAGGTTAAGGAGCGCGGCTTTACTTTAATTCCTTTAAGAATTTATTTTAAGAATCATTTGGTAAAGATAGAATTGGCTCTTGCGCGCGGGAGAAAATTGTACGATAAGCGGGAAGCTATCCGCGAGAAGGAGCTGAACAGGGAATTACGCAGGGTAGTGAAAGATAGGGGAAGGCATCGCTGAACTACGCGGAACATTGCGCGTTAATTTAGGATTGATGGTTCGACTTTGCTCACCATTAATTCGCAGACGTCCCGACGATACGTCGGGACTACACTTTACGTCGCTAACGTTTCGTAAAGTGTCTGCTCATTGAAAAGTGGGGGTGAAAGGTCTCGACTTATGTCGTCTTTGCCTTGAGGAGCATGCCGAGGTTGCAGGGAGGCCTCGTTAAACACCTTGCACATTATAGCTGCTGATTACAGTCCGGTAGCTGCAGTCATCCCGGCCTAAAAGCCAGGATGCCTCTTTTTCTATCTCGCCTGTGGGTAGATTAAGGGACTCTTAATCCTGTCCCGCACCTTTTTAGTATTTGAAGTTTTTGTTTTTTAAAGCCTGAATAAATAGAAGGTGCGGGATCTGGAGAGCAGGCTGCGCCTGTCGATTTCGCTTTTGTAGACGGGCAAAGTACACAAAAAGCTAGCCGCTTTTTATCCTGTCTTTCGGAGAAAGGGTGGTGAAAGCTAAAAGAAAGACTAAGCATGTAGTGCCTTCTGGTGAAGGGCTTAAGGACGCGGGTTCGATTCAGTTGGAGTCGCATCCCGAAGTAATTCGGGATGAAAATCCGGCTTACATCAGGGAAGCCCTACCGTAAAGACGAGGGTAATCCTGAGGGGTGAAGAGCCCTCAAGAGACTTCCTCTAAAAGAGGGGATAGGAGGTGATACCGTTGGATAACGGTAAATCTGTGCCTTCTATAATACGCTGGACCCCTTGACATCAAGAAATGTCAAGGGTGAAGATATAGTCCACGCTACTCGGTAACGGGTAGGGTCGTGTCCCGCCACCTCCACCAAAATTTTCCGACAAGGTAAATTTTGGTAGTACTCAAGCGAGCGTAGTTTTGCGATAAGCAAAACAGCGAGCGGAGTGCCACCAAAGACGAACCGAGCACGCCTAAGTTTGTAGGTAAGGTGTTTAAGTGATAAACAATTTCCAGCAGCCTGATAACTGATAACTGATAACTGATAACTAAATAAGCTCTGTAACTTACCCGATTCCATTCTAGATTATTTTACCCACCCCACCTCTTGACGATTTCCCTAAGGCGTGTTATGCTTCATATAGAGAAACATCAAATTAACTACTCAAGCATTACTGCTGGAAGTGGGTTTTTATTGTTTGCTTAATTTGGGGATTTAATGAGGTTAATAAATATGAAATATGCGAGGATGAAGATTATCGGATTGGTGTGCCTGTGGATAATAGAGGCGACTTTATTTCATCCCCAAGTTTCTAGTATTACAAACACTGTTTTAAATCATACTAATGCCTTACGTAGGGTAATCTCTCTGCCTACAGCCGAAGTAGATAAATTCACCGTATCTTTAGGAACAATAAATGCATATAAAGGAGAGATTGGCCAGAAGGCGCGTGACTTAGGAGTTCTGGCGGGCAAGGGAATTCCAGTTCCCGAGGGTTTTGTGATTACCCGAAATGGATATGGTAGTTATAAGGAAACCGGAGAAATTAGCACAGATTTATGGCAGTCAGTTCTAGCTCAGCTGAAGAAATCGGAAGAGGCAACTGGTAAGAAATTTGGGGATGCGCAGAATCCCCTGCTTTTATCCGTGCGCAGCGCTCCTCCACAGGCAATGCCCGGGATCCTGGCTACGGTAGTAAATATAGGGATTAGCGATTCTACTATAGAAGGTTTGGCGCGAGCCCGAGTTAGCAGCGTGGAGGGCTTACGCTTTGCCTATGATACTTATAGGGTATTTATCGAAAGTTTTGCCACCGCGGTTTATTCTGAAGAAATAGAAGAAGATTATTTTACTCGGCTGACCCAAGAATTCTTAAGAAATAAAGGTAGGCTTGAGATATCCATGCTAAGCGCAGAAGAGATGCAGGAACTGTGTTTGTATTACCGAGAAAGGTTGAATTTGGATAAGGGGATCGATATACCCCAGGATGCCCATCAGCAATTAAGACTGGCTTTATCCGCAGTATTTTCTTCCTGGCAAAGTAGCGTAGCCAAAGAATATAGAAGCGCGACGGATATGTCTGATGAACCAGGTCCGGAGGTGATTATCCAGAGAATGGTTTTTGGCAATTTGGACACTTATTCTGGTTCCGGTGTGGGTTATTTTGGAAAGAAGCTGGTAGAAAAAAATGGTATAGTAGATTGGCAGGAAATATTCTATCGGAGTAGAGTCCAGGGAACAGATGTGATGACTCCTTCAGGGAAAGACTATGGCAGCCTGAAAGTATTATTTCCAGGGGAAAGATCACATGAGAGGATCTATAGGCAATTAAGCGCAATATTTTCTCAGCTTAGAAATGATTATACCCTTCCCCAGGAAGTTGAGTTTGTAGTAGAGTCAGAAAAGGTTTATATTTTGCAGATTCGCCCTGCAGAGCATCTATTGCGCGACGAAGCCTTCTTGGTTCCTGCGGGTTTTAGAAATCCTGCAGAGGCGATTGGGTCATTGCAGGAGCAAGAAACAGTAATGGCAAGGAAAAATTGGCAGGTGTATAGAAAAAGTTCTTTTCCAGTTTCTGGTAGCAGAACAGCAGCTACAGGCAATAGTTTCAGCAGAGGTGCGGTGAGAGGACAGTTGTGTCTGAGTTTAGAGGAAGCAGAGAAAGTATATCTTGCCGGAGGTGCACCGATATTATTAACCACGCACAGGGACGAAGCAGTTATTAAGGCAATGATACAAGGCAGGATTGCCGGGATCATCACTACCTACGGAAATAAGGTTATGCATGAGGCGGTCATTGCCCGGACTTATCTTATTCCAATACTTTTAGCAGAAATGTTAAATATAGGAGAGGGAATGCTATTACAGGAGGGAAGCGAGGTTGTTTTAGTTGCTGGCGAATATAGAGGGGTTGTTGCGGAGTCAATTCCTGGAATTGAACTCTCTGATCCCATTAGCCAAGATGTTGTTAGCGTAGATTATGAACACTATACTTTGCAGGTAAGACAAGAAATTCAAGATTGGACCTATGAAGAAGTTAAGGAAGAGCATGTGATGCTATGGGATATTATAGATAGGTGTTTAAGAAATTATAGAAATGGCGATACTGAATTAAGTAGTGGAAGTAAAACGTTTACCTTAGAGGAGTTTATACTCCTGAACTTGAGAGCGCATATTTTGCATCAGGTAATGTTAGAAAAGGCAGGTAGCAATACGCAAGATACCCAACCTCATGTTGATTCTGTTCAGAAATTTAATATAGCAGATATTCAGGTTGTTGTTGCAGAACAATCTACGTTCGGTGATATTACTTATGGATATGGTAGAGATTTTTTTGACGGCAATTATGCAAATGTATCAATGCGAATCCAAGAGGACTTAGGAGAGAGAAGATATTTCCTTTGTATGGTAGATCCCTCTATTACCTATAGTAGTAATAGTGAAGTATACTACAGAGATTTAATAGAGCAATTTCTAGGATTCGCCACAGAATGGCTAAGAAAAAGAAATAAGTATAATTATTTATCTACAAATAGTATATCTGTTACCGGATCAAACCACCAAAACATAGCTGTATTCGATAACTTTTATGGCATTTCTTTTCCTAAAGAAAAGCTTTCTGAGGTGCTAGAAATTTTAACTGATTGGGAGATAAGCAGGAAGCAACAAGGGGAATAAATATTCTACTTAGATCTTAAGCAGTTAAATGTTTAACAAATTCCTTTATGCATGTTTAGTAACACACTAATAGATAAAGTAAGTATTAAAAGTCGCTTGAAGTCAGGCTCATAACCTTGAGTCCGCCGCTATTATTTGATCCTTTCTTAACCATCCTTGTGCCCAAAACATGCCCATCCAACACATAAACATCCGTTAACAAACCTAAACAAAACTAAACATCCGGACTGGTTAATTTCCTCTAGATAAAAGAGTTCTGTCATAATGCCTTTTATCGACGATAGTTAGGTAAATGTGCTTGGTATATTCCCGTCACCTCCACCATTTGTAAATATAACTCAATAATTAAATAACTGATAACTGATAACCGATAACTAAAGAACCTCCGAACTCGTCTAACCCCATTCCAGATTATTTATTCCCCACCCCTTGACGATTCCTGTTTTATCAGCCATACTTTATTATAGATAATAGTGAATAAAGATGTCTCTAATAGGCGAGGTTGGTTTTTATTCTTTATTTAGCTTAGAGATTTAATCCTACGCAGAAATCCCCGGCCTTAGCCCGCGGGATGAATGCGGTATTGCTTTTTCTGCTTTAGGAGGAAGCCGCGGACTTTAGTCCGCGGAACTTCACTGGAGTTAATAAAGATGAGATGTTTCAGGCTAAAGATTATCGTATTGGTTTGTTTAGGAATAAATCTTTCAGTTTCCTCACAAAACTTAGATGTCTCTTCCCCTAAATGCTTTCCATTGTTTCGTCGGGTACATGATTTGGATAAAATAAATTCTGCAGCTTTTCGGGCAAAAATCGAACCAAAACTTCGAATAATATATACTGCGGTAACCCAGGGCAAACTTGATGGCATTAAGGCGATTTATAACAATAGCCAAGAAAGTTTAAATGCACTTGCTGGTAAACTTGATCAAGAAGAGATAAAAAAGTGGGCTAAAAATTGGTTTCAAGATTCCGAAATTGAGCATATAAAGAATATTCTTCGCAATTATTCATCTTATTCAAGTGCCGACATTGAAAGCATAAGCGGATTTAGCAAAACTGAATTCCCTGCCGTGTTATACCTATGGTTAGAATTAGCAGATACTAAAATTGTTCATTTACCCATGATGCATGATAATGGCGGTGCCGAACTATTAAAGGAATTTATATTATCTGGAAAGAAAACTGCTGATGAGCAAGGAAAAGAATTCATTTTGCTTCTTGAACGTCTTTCCCTTGGAGCAAATTTTTTTATCAGGTTTTTAGCCGAAAAAGGTTTATCAATTACCTTAGAAGAACTTTTTACCGAACAGCAATATCGAGAAACTTTGAGAGAAGCATTTAGGGCAGAAGAAAGAGTTATAATGGGCTTTCTTGAAGATTTAAGTAAAGGCACTATAACTCCTGCTATGGAAAAAGACCAATTTTGCAATAAGCTCTTTCCTCTGATTATAGATAATAAGATCAAAATAGCTATGGAGGAATATGATTTTTCCAAAGATTCCGACTTGGAAGCTAAAAGACTGGCCATGTTAGCCAGCAATGTCATAATGAAGAAAATTTCTGATGCCGCTTGGAAGGGGGATATAGATGGTGTCTTATTTCACTCCCGTGAATTTATAGATGCAGCTATGCAGTCTATGCAAATACGGGACATGAATATTGTCAGACAGGCAACCGCTATAGCAGGGGCGGATACCCATGTCCAGATTATTATGGGGGCTGGACATCAACTTACTGCAAAAGCCGATAATCTGGTGCAAATCTCCAGAGAAGAAGGGCTCCCTGTATACTATGCTCCCCTATGGGAGGTGTTGAGAAAAAAGATCTTTTCTCTTGAAGTAGTGGATGAAGAAAAAGACATTTTAACAATGTTTCCCTATATTTTTGCAGGTTACCTGATGAAAAAATATGAAATGTTTCTTCCTCAACTTAAATACGCAGTAGATGTTGCCAGAATTTCCGCTGCCGTTGCTTCCCGCTGGGAAAAGCAAGATTGTTTAAATTTAGCAGCCGCGCTTCGCCAAGGAGAGCCGCAGGCACAAATATGTTTTGAAGTATGGGTTTTATTACATGGAACAGAAGAAGAAAAAATGATTTTTAGATTTTAAAAATAAGCTGACCTATTTTTAAGATTAAAGCTATGAAATTTCATAATCTGAAGTTTATTTAGCAGAGTTTAACCACTTTCTATCTTAGCCTTATTCCATACAAATTTCTCTGTGCCCAAAACGTGCCCATCCAATACATAAATATCCGTTAACAAAACCAAGCATTTTAGCAAAGCCGGCTTAATTTCTTGACTTACCGCATATTTATGTAATAAAATACCTCTTTTATAGAGCTTGAGTTGTACCGTTTTTTCTTGTTGAAAATAAAGAGCTAAGAATGCTATGTTAATAAAAAAGTTAACCGAATTATTGGAAGAAAGAGAATTTGTATATATTGCTACCTGTGATCTTGAAAACAAGCCCAATGCTGTACCCAAATTCTTCCTAAAAATCGAAAGCAATTTTATCTATCTTATCGATTACGTTTTGGGGAAGACATTTAATAATTTAAAAAAGAATTCCCGCGTCTCGCTGGCAATAATGGATAATAATGCCTTAAAAGGTTATCAGGTAAACGGAACAGCCGCGATAATAGAAAAAGGTGCTTTGTATAAAAAGATGATAACCGAACTTAAGACTAAAGAAATGGATTTTACCGTCGAGCGCATTATCGAGGGGGTAAGGGGAGGGAAGAGGTCGAAGGGGTTCGAAGCCGCCTGCTCAGGAGAGGCGGTTATATTTAAGGTTAATATCGAAGAAATAGTTGAAGTAAATTGCGGCGGAGAATTAAGAAGAGAAAAACTTTAATCGATATGGATAAAAAAAGAAACAATGACCATTTCTTTAGCCCAAGCCGGATTAATCTCTCGGCTATAAAACTTATATTAATAGCCGCAATATTATCCGGTTGCGCAACCACTGCCTACCGTAAGGAAACCAAGCCTTCCGCGACTTTAGAGGCAAAGTCTTTCCAGATAGGTAAGGCAAAATACGTTTCCCTCAAGGATTTCTGCCGCAGTTTCGATTTGGTCTGGGACTGGGATAGCCTGGGTAAAAAAATTACCCTTTACCGCGAGGGCCTGCGCATCGATATGGCAATTGGTTCCGATCTAGTTTTAATAAATTCTAAGAAAAACAATCTCTATGAAACAGTAAAGGTTTTCAATAACGAAGTTGCCTTGCCGCTTGTTCTGGCCGATAAAGTATTTGCCGTTATCTCTCCGGCCGTTTATACTCCCCGAAGGCCGGTAGCCGGAGGTACATATCGCATAAAACGCATTGTCCTGGACCCCGGTCATGGAGGCCGTGACCCCGGGGCAATAAGCCCCGAGGGCTTAAGAGAAAAGAATATAGTTCTGGAGATAGCCAAGGAATTAAAAGGATATCTTGAGCGCCAGGGTATAGAGGTTATTCTTACGCGCAGTGACGATAGATTTGTCTCTCTCTGGCGGCGTACCCATCTTGCTAATTTAAAAAAAGCTGACCTTTTTATCAGCATACACGTTAATAGTTCCCGGCACGAAGAAGCCAAAGGGTTTGAGTTGTATTATCTTTCGGAGAAGATGAATGATTCTGCGCGTGCGCTTGCCAGGGCTGAAAATTCTTCACTGGAGCTGGAGGGGGAAAAATTTCCGAACACAAATACGGCACTTGCGGCTACTGTCTGGGACCTTGTCCAGACGGAGAACCGTTCCGAGGCGATTCAGTTATCAAATTGTATAGGGAATTCCGTAGACAAGGTAGATTGGATGCGGAATCGCGGAATAAAGGGCGCACTTTTTTATGTATTAAAGGGGGCGAATATGCCGGCGATACTTGTTGAAGCCGGATTCATTTCTAATATAAATGAAAGCCGCAAACTAAAGAATCATTCTTACAGACAGGAGCTTGTTAAGGCAATCGGAGAAGGTATAATGGATTTTAAGGACGAATACGAGCGCACCGATGGATTTACCCAATAATTAAAATGACTAATGACAAAACCCGATGGTTCGGCTAAGCTCACCATTGGCACTGAGCGAAGTCGAAGTGCCGAATAACGAATGAATGCTTGAATGCTCAAGGGATAAATCCGAAACAGATTTTTACTTTTAACTTTTGGTTTTGCCTTTTTACTTTTGGTTTTTGACTTTGTTTGGTAATTAGAAATTTATTCGGAATTCGTCATTAGGTGATTCGAAATTCATAAATTAGATATTTTAAGAAAATGTAAATTTTCGGAGAGGCAACATGAGCAGTAATTCTCGGGGTATAGGGGTATTTGATTCAGGCGTAGGCGGCCTTACGGTAGTGAAGGAATTAAGGAAAATCCTTCCGCAGGAAAAAATTGTTTATTTCGGCGATACTGCCCGCGTTCCCTACGGGACAAAATCAAAAGAGGCAATAATCCGGTTCACCATGGAAAATGTTCTCTTTTTACTGAAACAGAACGTCAAACTTATTGTTATTGCCTGCAATACTTCATCCAGCCTTGCGCTCCCCGTTATAAAGAAACATTTTAGGATTCCGATAATCGGGGTAATTCTTCCGGGAGCCAAGGAATCGGTTTATGCCACAAGGAATAAGCGCATCGGAATTATCGGTACGCGTGCCACGATTGCCAGCCGCGCCTACGAAGAGGAAATTACGAAGCTCGAGCCAAGAGCAAAAATTATAAGCCAGAGTTGCCCGTTGTTTGTTCCGCTGGTGGAAGAGGGCTGGCTGGGAGGCGATATCGTTAGTTCGGTTGCCGAGCAGTATCTTAAACCATTAAAAAATTTCCGCGTTGATACCCTGATATTAGGCTGTACGCATTATCCGCTGCTTGGAAAAGTTATCCAGGAGGTAATGGGTAAGGGTGTTTCGTTAATTGACTCTTCAAAACAGATAGCTATGGAGGTCAAGGAAATACTTGAAGAAGGTTCCCTGTTACAAAAAGGGAAAAAGGCGGGCGAAAATAATTTATACTGTTATGTTACCGATAAGCCGAAGATATTTAAAGAATTAGGGGAGAAGTTCCTCGGCGAAAGAATAAAAAATATTTATGAGGTCAAATGAGGACACAACTTATAGAGCGAAGCGACATAAGCTGTATATCCGAATTTGACCCAGCACTAATTTTTCAGAGGTGAAAGACAGAAGCAGAAAATTAGTGCTGGATTCCCTGCCTGCCGATAGGCAGGAATTCACAGACGCTTCGCCACAACTTACGTCGTACTTTGTGCTCCGTAAGTTGTCTACTCATTGAAGGTGAATAATGTTTGAGATAGAGGTAGAACTTTTTTTCAGCGCCGCGCACTACCTGCGGGAATACCGGGGTAAATGTGAGACTTTGCACGGGCATAACTGGAAAGTCAAAGTTACGCTTGCCCAAGGCAAGCTCGATAAAGCCGGCATGGTTATCGACTTTAGCAAGATAAAAACTACTTTAAGAGAAATCCTCGGGCTGCTTGACCATAAAAATTTAAATGAGATAAGCCATTTCAAGAAGGTAAATCCCACCTCGGAGAATATCGCGAAGTTTATCTTTGATAATCTGAAATGCAGTTTAAAAACGTCTTCCGATAAAAACCTTAGAGGGGCAGACCTCAAGAAGGTGACTGTTTGGGAAACAGATACTTCCTCGG
>JBFZAB010000061.1:0-2528 GCA_041309285.1 Candidatus Omnitrophota bacterium | reverse complement strand
ATAAACCGCCTGGCGGTTTATGGTCGGATATAGATGAGCTTAGCGGGGCTTTAAAAGGAAATAGTTCTACTGACGAGTTGATAAGATTATTCAAAGAAATAAGGAAAGGTATTTGGGGTACAAGAAGTTATCTTGAAATGGATATGGATACAATTAACAGGGGTATTTTTATGCAGCACATTGATGTTAACAGGACAATTTCTGAGATAACGGATAGTTTCAAAGATAAAATAGGTGAGAAAGGACTAAGATTATTGATTGTCCTGACTCCTGAGAGCATAATGCTCTATGCCGATAAATCTTTATTTAATACCGTGATTTCAAACCTCCTGCAGAATGCGATTAAATATACCAATTCGGGGTCTATATCCGTAAGGACGTTTCTTGCCGGAGAAGGTGATAAAAAAAGACTGGTAATAGAAATGCAAGATACGGGAATAGGTATACCAGAAGATGAAATTAAACACGTCTTTTCAGGTCACAGAGGAAGCAATGTTGAAAACATTCCGGGCACAGGAATGGGCTTGTCCTTTGTTAAAACAATAGTAGACCAATTAGGATTTGGTAATAGCTTAGATTATTATGCAGGCAGTCAAATAGCTATTGAATCAAAAATAAATGAAGGAACAACAGTAACTATCGATATACCTTATAAAGAATAATTATTTTAGGATAGTTTTTCCTTTTTTTCAGCAGCCCTTGAATTACTCAATTTTATTGATATTTATTCCCTCCGCAGCTATAATATAACCCTGTCTCTAATAAACCAACCATCAATTCAAGCGAAAACCATGGCTATCACCATTAAGGAAGTTGAATATATTGCTCGACTTGCGCGAATTGAGCTTAAGCCGGATGAGCTTAAGTATTTTACTTCGCAACTGGATAAAATCCTCGAGTATATCAATAAACTTAAAGAGCTTGATTTATCCAGCGTTAATCCCGTAACCCATGTTCTCTCCGTAAAAAACGTTTTCCGGGAAGATAAGATTAAACCCTCTCTTGACAGAAACGATGTTTTAAAGAGTGCCGGCTCTAAAGAAAAAGAATATTTCAAAGTCCCCAAAATTATAGAGTAATTGATGAAACCTTTAAATCTCGAAAATCTCTCCATAAGCAGTCTGAAAGAGTCATATAAAAACAAGGGACTTATTCCTCAGGAGGTAATAAATTTTCTTATTGCCAGAGTAGAAAGCCTTGAGCCGCGCCTTAAGGCATTTGCCCATTTTGATAAAGAAAAAATATTAAAAGAGCTCAAAGAAAATAATATACCCAGCGGAAAAGCTTTATGCGGCATACCCGTAACCGTAAAAGATAATATTTGTGTCAAAGACGAATTGACTACCTGCAGCTCCAAAATCTTGGAAGGTTTTGTCCCTCCCTATAATGCCACCGTGGTGGAAAGATTAAAATCCGCAGGTGCCGTGCTTTTCGGCAAAACCAACATGGATGAATTTGCCTTTGGTTCTTCCTGCGAAACGTCTTACTTTGGCCCGACGCGTAATCCCTGGGATATTGCACGGGTTCCCGGAGGTTCCAGCGGAGGCTCTGCCGCGGCAGTAGCAGCGTCTGAGACGGTTGCGGCTCTGGGAACCGATACCGGGGGCTCAATCAGGCAGCCGGCAAGTTTCTGCGGGGTAGTGGGGCTTAAACCGACCTACGGCAGGGTTTCCCGTTATGGCCTGATTGCCTTTGCCTCAAGCTTGGATCAGATTGGACCTATTACTCAGAATGTAACCGATGCGGCGTTATTAATGAATGTTATCGCTGGTCACGATGAAATGGATTCGACTTCTGTTGATTTACCCGTTCCCGATTACACTAAGGCGCTGACCAAAGATATTAAAGGAATGAAATTAGGTGTCCCGCGGGAATATTTTACCGAAGGAATAACGCCGGAAGTAAATGAGGCGATCAAGAAATCAATTAATTTATTTAAAGATTTAGGAGCTTCAGTTAAAGAAATCAGCCTGCCGCATACCGATTATGCGGTCAGTGTATATTATATTGTTGCTACTGCAGAAGCCAGCTCTAACCTTGCCCGCTTTGATGGTGTGCAATACGGACACCGCACCAAGAGCCTGGAGCAAGGGGAAGGAGACTCTCTGGTCAAAATGTACAGCCGGACAAGGGCTGAAGGCTTTGGCGCCGAGGCAAAACGCCGTATAATATTGGGAACCTATGTTTTATCCAGCGGTTATTATGATGCCTATTATTTGCGGGCGTTGAAGGTACGGGCGCTGATAAAAAAAGATTTCGAAGAAGCTTTTAAGGAGTGCGATTGTATCGTTACTCCGACCTCACCTACAGTAGCCTTTAAGCTGGGGGAGAAGCTGGAAAATCCGCTCTCAATGTATTTATCCGATATCTATACCATCTCGGCAAATTTGGCCGGAATCCCTGCAATGTCGATTCCTTGCGGGCTTACACAAGAAAATTTACCCGTAGGCCTGCAGATTTTGGCCAAGCCTTTCGATGAGGAATCGATTTTTCGCCTGGCTTATACGTACGAGCAGAATAATAATTGG
>JBFZAB010000060.1:0-8403 GCA_041309285.1 Candidatus Omnitrophota bacterium | reverse complement strand
GACGCTCTTCCGATCTTTAAGAGTTATGACGCTCGATCAATTAGAAAATTATGTTTCGAAGTGGGAACTTAACGTGCCTGTACACGAATTTTATTCCGTTGAAAAAGCGAGAGAGATGGTTGCGTTGAGAGAGGAAGATCCTAAAGGTTACGAAAAACATTTACAGGAATATCGGGAAGGCAAACAGAGAAATTATCCGGAACTCGATAATATGAGAGGCGATAAGAATGTGGAACTCGGGGAAAAAAGTGAGTTTGACGAGATAGAGAAAAGCGTATCAAAACCTGTCCTCTCTAAAAAACCGGTTTCCGGCCGGGACGTAAAAATTGAAGAGATGTGGCCCGAGGAGAGAGAGGCGTTAAATGATGCGTCTACGCCGTACGATAATCCGTTTAAAGGGGTATAATGAGAGATCCTTTTGAAGTGAAGATACTTCAGGAACACGACGTATTCTATAATGAGATAGATAAATATGGGAACGTGGCGAAGTTCAAGATAGAATCGGGAGTGCCTGTTAAAGTTCAGGATCTGGGGAACATAAAAGATTTCTTTAATCGTGCGATAATGAAGGCGTCGATGATGACGCCTGAAGATTTGGCGGTTACGGATCTCGGGGAACTTACACACATAGAGATAGCGGCGATAAAACTTGCCGCGTTTGCGGCGGCGGGGGATTTGAAAGCGACACAGGAACTTATGGACAGGGTACTGGGTAAAGCGAAACAGGTTTCGGAATCCACGAACCTCAGTCTTACCATTGACGATATATTGAACGGGGTTGAGGTTAAGGGCCGGGTGGTGGACGTTGAATGATACGGAACTTAAGATAGATTATTTACGGAATAATTTACCCGAATATTCAGCAAAATTTATTCGTATAAGGCCGAAAGAGGGCGGCAGAAGCGTTCCCCTCATCTTCAATAAAGCGCAGATGATGTTACATCATTTCATAGAAGACATCAAAAAATCAGGACAACTTGTAAGAATTTGCGTTGTGAAGGGCAGGCAACAGGGAATATCCACTTATACCGCGGCGCGGTTTTTACATAAAGCCACTTTAAATCCCGGCATATCTGTTTTTATTTTGGCACATATATCGAAGAGCTGTGATTATTTGTTTGACATGGTCAAGAGAATGTATAGTAATTTACCTGACCCCCTACGTCCCGGCATAGAACGATCTAATAAAAAAGAATTAAAATTCGGTAAGATCGACTCAGAATATGGTCTCGGGACCGCGGGGGCGCAGGATGTAGGGAGGGGAATGAATCCTCATTTACTCCATTTATCCGAAGCGGCGTTTTATGGGAACACGGATGATTTATCCACGGGACTCATGCAGGGAGTTTCGACGGACCTGAACACGGAAATAATAATGGAATCGACCGCTAACGGAGTCAGTAATATGTTTTATAATCTGTGCATGAAGGGTACGGATCCAAATGCGCTCACCAGATACAAAACTCTTTTCATACCCTGGTACATACAAGACGAATATAGAGAAACGCCCCCTCCTCGGTTTAAACCCACGGATAGAGAAGCGGAATTGATGGATATATATGCGCTATCAATAGACCAGATCTTTTGGCGTAGGCGTAAGTTGGAGGATGAGTATAATGGCGATTTATGGAAATTTTTGCAGGAGTATCCGTGCTGTTTGGCGGAAGCCTTCCAGTCTTCGGGAGACACCCTTCTTAAACCGGAACTCGTCGAAGTGGCGAGGAAAAACCGGGCTTTTATTGATGATCTTGCTCCAATGGTTATGGGAGTGGATGGGAGTGGAGAAGGTTCTGACCGCACTGTCCTCGTTGTCCGACAAGGACGACGAGTAGTAGAATATGAAGTTTATAACGACCCCGTGAAACCCATGCGTCTGGCGGGCATTATCGCCCAGAAGATAGATAAATTAGGACTCGACATGGTGTTTTTGGATGTGGCCTATGGCTACGGGTGCCGTGATCGGCTTGTTGAGATGGGGTATGGTGCTAAAACCTTAGACATCCATTTTGGCTCGACCCCGCTCATGCCGGAACTTTATAGAAATAAAAGAGCGCAGATGTACGGATATTTAAAAGATTGGTTTGAAGAAGGCGGAGTGAGTATACCGGATGAAGACATATTCATAAGAGACCTGTTGATGATTCCAGGATTTCAATTAAGTACATCCCGAGGCTTACTCACTCTACCCTCTAAAGAAGAGATCAGGAAGAATAATGAGGGAATTTCACCGGACATAAGCGATGCTTTAGCTTTGACTTTTGCTTTTCCCATAATGGCGAGAAGCGCTAAGTCTAGGTTAAGTGTAGCGGAGCCGGATAGTGTCAGGGTAAAAAGTCCTTTTAAAAGCAGAAGATTGGCTCAGACTTTTGTTAAAAGGGAAAAACCAAGTGAACTCTATATAAAATAAAAGGAGAAAAAATGCCACAATTTATTTTTGGATTATTTGTAGGTTTTATAATTTGTTTTGTACTATATGCGTTAGGTAAACTCGCGAAGAAGAAATAATGAAAATAGAAATCCGGCCGATGCGGGAAGAGGATTTAGCGCCGGGTATAATTTTAATTACGGAGTTTTTTGAGGAGTCGTTGAGTGAGTATGGTGTGGAATTGAGTGTGGATAGGATAAGGGAAACGTTTTTAAAAGTATGGCAAACTTCTTTTTCTTTACTTCTTGACGGAAAATTGGTCGGAATTTATTGCGGGCATTTGGTAAAAGATTTTTGTAGTGATTCTCCCGCGTATGAGGAAGTTGTCTGGTTTGTGGGAAAAGAACATAGAAAATATGGAATAAGGTTATTTGAATATGCAAAGAAATGGTGTGAAGAACACGGAATAGCGCGTATGACGATGTGCGCGATGGCGAATAGTAAGACGGAAGAACTTACTAGATTTTATGAGCGGTTGGGTTTTATAAAACAGGAAATTCGATTTGTTAAATTGTTACAGTAAAAGGGGAGGTAGAATATGCCGATTTTTTCAAGTATCGGATTGGCGCTGGGGGCGGGTTCAGCCGCGGCGTTTGGGGTTGGTTTAGGAGCGACGGCTCTCGGAGTGGCGGCGGGGGTTGGCGGATATATGCTTGGCGGTGGGTTTGATAGTAAAACATCTGTTGATGATAGAGTGGCGGCGGCTACAAATACAGGGGCGCTTACTACGGAAGAAGCGACATCCGCCGCGAAGAAAAGAGCGTATAGGTCGGGTATCCTGTTTACTTCACCTCAGGGAATTACCGGTGAACCTACCGGTGTTTCGGCTAAATTAAAATAGAGGAGAATAAAATGGCAATGCAAAATACAGGCGGGGGGACTTTACTCGAGAAATTAAAACGAGCTAGAATAGGGTATCAAAACGCCAAAGTCAGTTTTAACGATCAGTATGCGGCACTTAGTCAGTATTATTATCAAATCAACACAGATTACCAGACTTACACCCCGCAAATCACACAGGGACAATATAAAAACGATGGGAACATAAATGATAATATCGGGATGAAAAGCGCGAAATTGATGGCGTCCGCTTTGATGGGTATGGTATGGAAAGATGAGAAAGGGACTTTTCGTCTTGTGCCGTCCAAACATTTGCCGGATACGAAAGAAATAAAAGAATATTTTAATCGGATAAGTATAGACACGGCGACGTATATGGAAAGACCCAAGTCCAGGCTTACGGGTTCTCTTTTCAAGACCATTCTTGAATCTGTTATTTATGGGACCTCAGGTGCGGTGGTACAGAAAGGGGACTATGAAACTCCGCTTAAATATCACAATAAATCTATTCTTTCTTTTTATATCGGGTATGATAAAAACGGAGAAATAGTAGAATTATTCATAGACTATAATTATTCCGCTGAAGAATTGTGGGATGCTTTTGGGGAGCTTGCCGGCGGTGAAGTTAAGCAGGCAATACAGAACAATGACCATGTCACACGATTTGTTGTGACTGAAGCGATACGCCCGAGAAGTATCGAGGAAACAAGAGATAAAGCGGGAAAGTTGGCGATGCCTTTTAGCGCGGATTTATTTATGCCAAATCAGAACATTTATCTCGAGGGCGGCGGGTATGAATCTCTTCCGCTAAAAGTTTTGTTTTTTGATAAACTTGAATATGAGTCTTATGGAAGAGGCCCGGGAATGGAGGCGCTTCCTACGGTTGTACAGGCAAACATAGCGAATGAAATCCTTGCAATAGGCGGAGAACTAACGGCTCAGCCGGCGTTAGGCATGTATGATAATGGCTCTTTAGCCGGATTAGCGGTTGATCTTTCCGCGGGGGCGCTTAATGTGTTTAATGTTGCGGGAACGGTGCCTACAGAAAAACCTATATTTCCTCTTTTTGAGATAGGGGATTTGCGGGTTATATATGAATGGCTTAAAGAATTGAAGTTAGAAGTGTCGGGGTATTTTCTTCTCGATAAACTGTATGATTTAAACGCAAAACAGCGTATGACTTTAGGCGAGGCGCTTTTGAGGGAACAGATAAGGTCAGATGCTTTATCGCCTATTTTTACCCAGATAATGTCTTTTCTTGTCGAGGTGATTACGAGGTCTGTGGATATTATGTACAGTATGGGGCTTATGGGTGTCATGGACCCGTCGAACGGAGAAGACCCTAAAGTGAGAGCGCTTATAGAAAACGGATTTACTCCTTTTCCAATTCCGGCCGCGGTATATGCGGCGCAGTTGAATGGTATAGACTGGTATGATATACAGTTTATTTCTCCGGCGGCTAGGATTATGAATAATGAAGAACTATCAAGTACGCTTAAATTTATATCTATTATGGGCGAGGCAGCCGCGGTAAATCAGGATTTTATAGATATTATAGACCCGGATGGAACAGCGGAAAAAATTAAAACATTAACGGCTACTGATTCTATTGTTACCAGGCCTAGAGAAGAGAGACAGGTTATTCGTCAGAGTAGAGCGCAGATGCAATTAGAGATGGCGCGGGTAGAAGCTGAAGCGAAAATGGCAGCCGCTTATCAGGCAAGAAGTCAAGGTGACGCGGCTCGAAGCGGTGCGGTACGGAATTTACAAGAAACCGGAACTGAAGGAGTAGCATAATGGCTGAGGAAAATAAACCATTTAATCGGAAAAGTATTTTTGAAAAGCGAAAAGAACAACAGGAAGAACAGGAAAAGAAACTGGCGGATATGAGACTCGCTTTTGAAACTGTGGCTTCTACGCCCAATGGAGAGAAAATACTGAGGTATCTTTTTATTTTATGCGGGGGCGATTCGACTTCAGTACGGAGAGATAAGAACGGTAAAATATGTGAAAAAGAAACACTTTTGATGTTGGGGGCAAAAAGTGTTTATGAAACCATCAGGTGTAATCTATCTTCAGAAAGCATACAGAAGATAGAAAGACACGCCTGGGAGAAGTAAGGGAGGTACAGCATGACAGGAGCTACAGGAGCCGCAGGGGCTAGTTCTACAGGAAAAGCGGGTGTTACAGGAAAAGCGGGTACAGTGTCTACAGGCGCTACAGGGCCGACGGGTTCAAATGATAAAAGATTAAATGTTTTTAAAGTTCCCCAGAAATTTGAAAAAGAGCCGTGGGCGCAGGAAATAAAAGGTATTGAGGATCTTTGGGAAAAGATGAGCGGTGCGCAGAAGTTGATAGGAAAAGATAAAGTACCTGTTCCCGGGGAGAACGCTACTCCGGAAGAACTAAATATTTTCTATAAGAAAATAGGACGACCGGAAACTCCCGATGGTTATGATTTTAAATCTATTACTGAATTGCAAGAGGTGCAACGTAATGATGCTTTAGACAAGGGAATGAAGAAAATATTTTTTGAGAACGGAGTTTCTAAAAAAGCCGGAGAGCAGATTGTTCAAGAATATGAAGCTCTTCTTTATGACCTTCATAAACCTGAAATAGAAAAAAGTGCTAAACAAAACGTAGAGTTTCAGAAACTAGCGTCTGACGTACTAGGAGAGGATAAGGTTTCCGCAGTCGAAGCGTTTAAGACGGTTATGCGGGAATCTCTGGGTGAGAAAGCTTTTTTAGTAAATAAAATTGATAAGATGGGAAATGAAGAGTTAATTACTTTGATAGCTTTTAGTAAAAATATTCACGACAGATATACAGGTGAAAATAGGGTGGGTGTAAAACCGGGTCAATCTTCCGGATTGTCCGGAGATTTGAAAGCAGATTTTCAGTCTTTATCTTCTCAAAAGGTAGCAATTAAACTGGATAAAAACATGCCCGAACATGTCAGAAGAGTTAAATTAGCCAATATAAACGTCCAAATGACAAAGATAGGGACGAAGGCGGCAGAGCAGGGATTAGATTTATTTAAATAAAATTTGACTTTTTGTTATTTGTAAGATATATTTAATACGAAAAGATAACGTCCGTGAGAGAGCGGGGATCGGCCATAAACCGTCCGACTTAATACCGGGTATCGTTAATAGATGTGGAAAATTTATTAGCACCTAATTAAGGAGGACACAATGGCTAGGAATGATTATGCGGGCGTGGAAACCGTTCTAAAAGATGATTATCTAGGAAATCTTTTAAAAATACCACAGCAAGAAGAAACCCGATTGTTTGGTGGTTTCGCAGAAGTTACAGTAGAAGGTAAGCAGTTATATATCGACGGCATCGCGCCGGTCGATTATCGTGTCGACAATTCGTACAATGCCCCATCGCAAGGTGTCGCGGCAAATTATTTCCGTAGAAAACTTGATACTGACAGAATGATTATTGAAGTGGATTATGATGAACACTGGTTCCGTAAAACCACTACCTCTAATCCTTCTGCTCTTATTACCAATGAAATGATGAAGGCGTCTTATCGTTTTCTCGATAAAGTTGGTATAACAGCTGCAGTAGCGAGTGTTTATTATGGAGAGAAGGGGGATACCGAATTAACGTTTGCTAATGATGGTGGTCTTACGTTAAATGCTACAGGTGGTATTACCGTCGATTTACTAAGAAAAATCAATCATAGATTTACAGGTACAGAAGTTATAGGACCAAATGGCATGAATAATGTTAAGTTTGTAATTACCGAAGATGAACAGTATGATATGGGTGGAATTACACAATTAACATCGTGGCAGTTTCAGTCTGTTTATCCCGCTAACGCGGCGGCTATGGGAAATCAGTCCGGTTTTGGTAGACAGCTTGGTATGCTGAATGTGACGTTTGGTGCGCAAGCCGCAACGGGTAAGATGTTGAACGAAGCTTCCGCAGTGAGAGATTGTTTGGCTTTAGCAAATAATGCTCTTGTTTTTGGTATGGCTTCTGATGGTATAAGTTTTGAGATCATAGAATTGAAAGAGACTAAGATTTCGACTATCAGGTTAAGACTTACTCTAACCGCGGGTGCAGTTAGAACAAACGGTAATAACGTTATTAAGTTCCAGACTACTGTTAAAGATCCGTCTGTATTTTATGCTTAACAAATAATGTTTAAAAATACAAGGAGTATATGATGGCTAATGAATATGATTTAACGTTTAAAAAACCATCCGAATTTGACGTAGCCACAGGAACTACCGGAACCGATTATGTGTTAATTATTCGTAATGGGATTCCGTATAAAGTGACGGTTACTAACGCTTCGTTTGGTTTGGGCGCAACAGGACCTACTGGGCCTACCGGCGCAACAGGTGCTGTCGGTGCTACCGGCGCAACTGGTGTTACGGGTGCTACTGGACCGTCTACTGGGCCTACTGGGCCTACTGGCGCAACCGGTGCTACTGGCGCAACAGGCGCAACAGGTGTTGGCGCAACAGGTGCGACTGGAGCAACAGGTGCAACTGGACCTTCTGGTGCTGATGGTGCAACTGGACCTTCTGGTGCTGATGGTGCAACAGGTGCGACTGGAGCAACAGGTGCTGATGGTGCAACAGGTGCGACTGGAGCAACAGGTGCTACAGGTGCTGATGGTGCAACAGGTGCGACTGGAGCAACAGGACCTACAGGACCTACAGGACCTACAGGACCTACTGGTTCGTAATAGAGAAGATGTACAGTGCGGGGCGGTCTATTGCCCCGCACTATAAAATGGTCTAACATTTAGTTTTAATAAGGAGGAAAAAATGGCTGTGGTAAATTTAACAACCTATAAATCTACAGATAATACTCCGGTAGACGCGATAAAAGTTGCCGGTAGTGACATGCTTATTGTAGTGGCAAAGGCGAGTATTACGAGCGGTAATTCTTCGGGGTCTATTTATAGAATAGCGGAGATACCAACCCACCCGATCACACGGAACGGAATGCCGGCAACCGGTTCCAGTGGGATAGCGAAACCGTATACACCTTGGTTGAGGAAACCCTATCACTGGATCAGGATTCGGAGGCGTTTTATGAAAACGGCCGCCTGATCTTGAAGGAGTTCATCAATGATATGTCCTACATCAACGTGATGAACATTCCGACCACCA
>JBFZAB010000059.1:0-2933 GCA_041309285.1 Candidatus Omnitrophota bacterium | reverse complement strand
TAACACAGATACGGCCGTCCCTTAATCCGCGGCCAAAGGCAAAAGCATTGGGAAGCGCTATTGCAGCTATTCCTATTCTGGGCTTAGGTATGCGGGCTCTTTCGGCAAGCTCTTCGACTATTTTGTGCAGATCGGGATGAGTGTCTTTCCCGACATATCTCACGCGCATCGACCACTCTACAATCTTGGGGCCGATAAGATATTGCAGAAACATAAAGAACAGCGAAAGGGCAAGATAAAAATAAAAATTGGAAAGCCCCATGGAATAACTTATCATCGAAACCACGGCGTAAATAATGGCAAATAAGACCGTCAAGAGCAGAAACATTCTCAATTTAAGAAAAAACATTTTTGAATCCTCCTTTAATGAATCCGGCGTTACATCGGGATGAAATACAAAAAAGGGTCAGACCCCTTTTTGAAAAAAGCGCCTGACCCCTTTTTAAGTTAGATAAGCTTTGAGGCCATTAAAACCAACGCCCTGACCAGGAATGTTTTGACCAAAATTATCAAGAAGAATGCTATTATCGGGGATATGTCGATACCAAAACCCTGGGGAAGAATCTTCCTTATGGGGTCAAGGACGGGGTCTGTGGCCCTGTGCAGGAAGCGCACTATGGGGTTAAAGGGATCGGGATTTACCCAGCTTATCAGGGCACGGATAACAATCAGCCAATAATAAAGCGTAAGGCCTATATCTAACACTCGCGCCAAACCGACTAGAAATCTGGCAACTATAATCATGCTCACCTCACATAAGGTTTAATGTGTAAGGTTTAATGTTTAATGTGCAAGGTGCAATGCAAATTTAAATTACAAGCAACGCCTAAATTTATTCAATCGGTAAAACTATTTTTTGCCCCGGAAGAAGGCGTGACGGATTTTTAATTCTATCTTTGTTAAAATTATAGATACGGCGCCACTGTTTTCCGTCTCCATATTCTTTTGCAGCAATCTTCCAGAGGGTATCGTCTTTTTTGACAATATATTCTTTGGTTGAAACCTTTATCTCGGATGCTAACTCCTCTTCCTGCTCTTCAAGGTATTTACCCTCCTCAATAGGCTTTGCCTCAGCGGAAGGAGCGGGTATCATAACCTCTTCGACTTCGGCAATCATAAATTGGGCGTTACGGTCTTTCTGCAGACCGACTAAATCCGTAATCGGCGATACCGCATCCAATTTTCCGCGGCTGATAATCCTGATATGGTTTTCATCAATCCCCTTGTTTAACATAAAATCCCTGACACTTTCGGCGCGGCGCTCGCCCAATTTAATATTGTAGGATTCCTTGCCGCGCATGTCGCAATTTCCCGTGATAAGGATATCAGCTTTGGGATTTCTCTTTAACGTTCTCACAGCAGCCTCGAGTATTGCCCGGGCATCATCCCTTAAATCCGCCTTGTCAAAGTCAAAATATACCTTAACATTCTTGATAATTTTCTTGATGAGCAGAGAAGGTTTGAGATTCTGCTCTGCCGGCACTTCCTTATAATCATAAATTATTTTATACAGGTATACATACCCGCGATTACCCCAGGGAGTAGCGCTACCGGGGGCTTTTGGCCACCACCAGTATCCTCCGCGTGTATCGTCTTTAACAGGCGCGGGCTGGGCATCAGTGGGCCACCATTGAAACCGTTCCTGGAGCCTTTCCTGTTCTTGTTTTTTACTTGCCTCTTTGTCTTCGCCTAAGACATAAGCAAATACGCTGGAAGAAATAAAGATACCGAGTAATAGAAAAAACAGAGCCTCAGCCAAAATTTTTCTTTTCATAGCTTACTCCTCGTATTAATAGATTTGTTTTAACCAAATGGCGGTTTCTTATTTAAGAAGAAACCGAATTGATTATTCCATTATAGGCAAAAAATGCGGATTGTCAACCTATTTCTATTTCAGAAGATTTAAAGATTTGACCTGCTTTATAAATTGTACCAATTTTTAAGGAGAGGGCCAACACCAAAATACAATACGGCAAAGGTTAGGACATAAATTTAGGCAGCCACTATGCCGCAATTTTTGGGTAACAAAACTCAGTTTAAAAGCTCAAATCCTTTCATAACACTGTCGCAAACCATCTGAATAATACTCCTGAAATCTCCTGCATCGCCTTTTCCTAAGGCCATATAATATTTATACCTGTCTTCAACCTGAATTATTGCCGGCGGAAAACCTTTACTTAATAACTGGGTAATCATAATCAACCGCCCTACCCGCCCATTTCCGTCAAAAAAGGGATGGATCGCTTCGAATTCGTAGTGATCCCGGGCAATTTTGCCTATAGGGTCATTCCCGTAGCGGTTAATCTCCTTTATCAATTTACCCATCTTAAGCGGCACATCTTGCGCAGCCGGCAAAGGCACTTCTGTGTTAGTTAAATTAACAAAACCTGTCCTGTATTTGCCTGGAAGTTTGTCATTAAAGTTATACATGACAATTTCATGCAGTTTCAAAATATAATCTTCATTAATTTTAAAATTAGGCCGGATATTTTGCATTAAGAACTGCAATGCATTCTTATGATTAACTGCCTCGAATATCTCAAACATCTCCCTACCCTTAACTTTTTTCCCTTCGAATGCATCTTGAGTCTCTTTCTTAGTCATTCGGCTTCCTTCTATGGCATTAGAGTTATAGGTCATTTCAACGAAAAACTTATTTCTTAAATTATCGTTTGTTTTTAATATTTTAATTGGATCTTTAAGCTCATTTTTCAACTCCATAACGCTGCTCCTTAGATCCACATATTCTTTGAACAACTGGTCAATATCCCGAGACTGAGCGAGGTGTGGCTTAATATCTTTGTCCAGCCATCGGTATATAGTCTTATAGCTTACTTCCAATCGCCTGGCTAATTCAGAGCGTGAAACGCCTGTTTCTTTAAGTATTTTCTCTAATTTTTCTCTATCACTAATTGGATAAGTCTTCATTTTTG
>JBFZAB010000058.1:0-3433 GCA_041309285.1 Candidatus Omnitrophota bacterium | reverse complement strand
GGCAAAGACAGAGGGGAAGAACGGATATACGCTTGAGGCAGCCATAAAATGGGAATTTCTGGGAGTTAAACCCGAGTCTGGTTTTAGCTTCGGTATTTCTCCCGCCGTGCACGATGTTGATGAGCTTGATAATTCACCTCAAGCCAAAATGAATTGGTTTTATGTTTATCAGGAACGAGACCCAAAAGTTATTTTGGGAAGGATTACATTAGAATAAGAATAGTCAGCTAAAGACTTAGAACCTCTAATGCCTAAATGTCTAATAGTAGTTTGAACATTGGATAATCTGGAGATTATTTGGTCATTCGTCATTAGGTAATTCGAAATTTGATTAGAGTCTAATATTTCAAATAGGTTAAACAATGGAAAAAGAAGATAATTCTCTTAAACCGGTTTTTGTAGATGCCTTTGATTTGGACGATGCCTGGTTTCAGTGCCTTGCTAATATTTTAGACAAAGGGCATATTTATACGATAACCCGCGGAAGTTACGAAGGGCAGCGCCGCCTGGAGTTTGATTATGCGTGCGTGAGAGTCAGAAAACCCGAGCATCAGATTATTCCGATTATGCCCGAAGGTTGCGGGGTTCCGGCTCCCACGAGCATGGAGTATATCGAGGGGTATTTAAACTATCTTCTTACCGGAACCAAGACAGGTACTGAGGATTATACTTACGGCGAACGACTTGTTGAGCCCAAGGTAAGAGTCGAGAAAATAATTGACGGAAAAAAGATGTGTGAGGAAATTCCTCTTGACTGCAATCAGGTTGAGGAGGTAATTAAAATATACAAAACCCAGGGTTTTGGGACCAACCAGGCAACCATGGAGATAGGTATGCCCTCGGATATAAAGCTTAATGATCCTCCGTGTTTGCGCCTGATAGATACGAGAGTTCGTTATGGAAAGCTTCATTTTATGCTTTATTTCCGCTCCTGGGATCTGTGGGGAGGCTTTCCCTCGAATCTGGGCGGCTTGGAATTAGTTAAGCAATATATGGCTAATGAAATCGGTGTTGAAAACGGCGAGATTATAGCATCATCTAAAGGGCTGCATCTCTATGAATATGCCTGGGAATTTGCCAAAATAAGGACCAAAAAGACGGATTTAATTTTATGAGAAGAATAAAATGTCTGATTCTGGGAGGAGGACAGGGTAAGAGGCTGTTTCCTCTTACGCGTGATCGTTGTAAACCGGCTGTACCGATTGCCGGTAAATACCGCCTGATAGATATCCCTGTAAGCAACTGTATTAATTCCAACATTCGTAATATTTTTATCCTGACCCAGTTTAATTCAGCCTCGCTTAATCATCACATACACCATGCCTACCGTTTCGATTATTTTACCGGTACCTATATTGGTATACTTGCGGCTGAACAGACGCTTCAGAACACCGAGTGGTTTCAGGGAACGGCGGATGCGGTAAGGAAAAATCTCAGCCATATAGCCCTTCAGGATGACGAAGATGTGCTTATCCTTTCGGGAGACCATTTATACAGGATGGACTATCATGAGCTTGTGAATTTTCATCGTCAGCATAATGCCGATTTAACCGTTTCGGTCATGCCTGTTCCGCGTACCCACATAAAGGAATTTGGAGTTTTAAAATTGGATAATGACATGCGCATTAACGCTTTTAAAGAGAAGCCTAATTCCGAAGCTGAGTTGAAGAGGTTTCAGGCTTCTCTCGAATTGAGGAGAAAGTTGAAACTCGATAAAGAGAAGCTTTATTTTGCTTCCATGGGAGTATATTTATTTAAAGCGCGCGCGCTTATCAAAGCGATGGAATTAATCGATGACGTTGATTTCGGTAAGCAGGTTATTCCGCACGCAATCGATGATTTCAAATCCTATGGTTTTGTTTTCAGGGGATACTGGCGTGATATTGGTACAATAAAATCATTCTACGAGGAAAATATTGCGCTGACACGCAAAAACCCTCAGTTTGATTTCTTCAGCGAAGAAAAAAGGGTTTTTACCCATCCGCGTTTCCTGCCGCCTGCAAAGATTAATGATTCGCACATCGTTGGATCATTAGTTACGGAAGGCTGTGTAATTAACGGAGCGAAAATAGAACACTCGATTATCGGCCTGCGTAGCGCAATAAGAAGCGGTACCAAAATAAAGGAATCTATTCTTATGGGTTCCGATTTCTACGATAAGGAATCAGGCTGTAAAGACGCGGTTCCGCTAGGCATCGGCGAGCATTCTGTTATCGAGCGGGCGATAATAGATAAAAATGCCCGAATAGGGAGAAACGTCGTAATCCGCAATTTAAAACACCTGAAATATTTTGACGACGAAAACTACTCTATAAGGGACGGAATAGTAATTATTCCTAAAAACGCCGTATTAAAAGACAATACTGTTATTTAATCCTCTCCGCAAAATTTATGTCGGTTATAGGAATTTGCGGAATGTATTTTTGCTTCGGAGAGGGAGCCTTATCTTTCATAATGGAGGCTCCGCTCAATGCGTAATCGATTAAACCTTTCCTCCTGTAGTTAAAACAATTCCTTATAAAAAATATCCAGATATGAAAATTATAATTGTAGGACCCGGAGCAATGGGTTGTTTATTTGCTGCCTTTTTGAGCAAATCCGGAGAGAGCGTATTTTTGTTAGATAAAAACAGTAAACGTGCAGAAGGAATAGGAAAAAGGGGTATCTGTGTTGAGAGAGAGAAGAATAGCCTTATGGTTAGGGGTATAAATATAGTTACAGGAAATAAAGAAGCGTATGGCGCAGAACTGATAATTATTGCCGTAAAATCCTACGATACAGAAGAAGCGGTTAAGGGGGTATTGAATTTAGTCGGGAAAGAAAGCCTTGTACTGACCCTGCAGAACGGGCTCGGCAATATAGACATGATTTGTAAATATGTGCCTCGTTGCCGGGTTATTGCCGGGGTTACGGCAGAAGGCGCAACTTTGCTGGGAGAGGGGCATGTAAGGCATGCGGGTAGAGGCGAAACATCTATCGGAAAAATTTCTACAAATAAAAACAGTAAGATAGACTCCCGGCTCAGCGAAATTGCGCGAATATTTAATAAGGCAGGTTTTAAAACTAAAATATCCGCAGATGTTAAAAAATTAATCTGGTCAAAATTAATTATTAATACCGGAATAAATGCCCTGACGGCTATAACCGGTTTAAGAAACGGAAAGTTAATAGAGTTTGAATATATAAGGCAGGTTATGAAAGAAGCAGTGTCTGAAGCAGTCAGAGTGGCAAGGGAAAATAAAATAAAACTCAATTATCCTAATTCTTTGAAAATGACCGAATCCGTATGCCGCTCGACTGCAAAAAACGTATCCTCAATGCTACAGGATGTGTTAAAGAAAAGACCTACGGAGATTGATTTTATAAACGGTTCGGTAGTAAAAGAGGGCAGGAAACTGGGTATTCCTACTCCGGTGAATACTGTTTTAACTTA